>JAUIKV010000142.1 GCA_030430615.1 Bacteroidia bacterium | reverse complement strand
GTTCAATCCATAGTCGTGATCATCCCATGTGCCGGTAATTTTAGTCTTTTTGGAAAGCTCAACATACCCGGAATCTGAAAGAACCACATCATAGGCCCTTCGCATTTCATCCATGTCTTCAGTGTCTGAATAAACGATGTCACCACCCCAAATGAAAAGATCTGGATTCGTATCAGATATGGCCCTCCAAATTGGGCTTTTGATCCTTTGGTTGTTGCAGGAACCGAAGGCAATGGTCAGGTCTGTTTTCGTCTCATTTTTCGAAGAGTCCATGGATTCAGACTCCGGTTTCGAAGGTTGGCAGGCAAGAAGGCATATCAGATAGAACGTATAGATCACTACGCGAGCCATGGATGCAGGATTTAGTTTGAGCAAAGTAACTCAAAGTTCGCGAAAGGATCATAAAATATCAAAAGTTAATCTGGATTTTATCGTATATTCGCCAACTATGAATTCTCACGATTGTCAACGTCTCAGGGAGGAACTTAAAACTCCCAAATCCATAGCCGTTGTGACCCATAGAAACCCGGATGGTGATGCGTATGGATCATCTCTTGCCCTCTATTTTTACCTGACTCAATTAGGGCACAATGTTCACGTTGTTTCGCCAAATGATTGCCCGGGATTTCTCAAATGGATGCCTGGCCAGGGTGATATCACGATTTATGAGCACGATCTTCAGTCTGCTACCCGCATACTTGAAAATTCAGAGATCGTCTTTGCCTTGGACTTCAATGCCCTTCACAGATTGGGTGAGATGATGGGCAGTTTCATGGAAACTTTGAATCCGTTCTATGTGATGATCGATCATCACCAGGAACCGGATGATTTTGCCGACATCGCCTATGTTGATCCTTCGATTTGTTCGACGAGTCAAATGGTCTATCAGTTTATGGAGGCCATGGGTGACCTCAAATTCATGAACGATAAAATTGCAACCTGCCTCTATACCGGAATTCTTACCGATACCGGTTCGTTTCGTTTTCCTGCTACCGACAGCACCACGCACAGAATAGTTGCGAATTTGTTGGATCACGGGGCTAACAATTCAGAGATCTACAGAAAGATTCACGATGTTAACACCTATGATCGTTTACAGCTGCTGAGCAAGGCACTTCACAATCTTGTGGTGTTGAAAAAGTTTCACACGGCCTACATTACCCTGTCACAAAACGAATTGAACCGACATAATTTTGAACGAGGGGATACCGAAGGTTTTGTCAACTACGCACTTTCTCTGAGAAATGTTATTTTTGCCGCGATTTTCATTGAAGATAAAAAACAGAAGATTATTAAGATTTCCTTTAGATCCTCAGGCAGTTTTTCCGTGAACGAATTTGCAAGGAACCACTTCAATGGAGGGGGACACATCAATGCTGCCGGAGGCCGAAGTGAGATATCGCTCCAGGAGACCGTGGAGAAATTCAAAAACCTTCTTCCTGAATACCTCGAGGAATTAAAAGCATCAGAATGAGAATATACAGTCTTTTTTTAATCGCCGGGCTGCTCATTGGTTGTTCACAACCTGAAGCCAGAAAACCCGTTGTTCGCAAGACGAGCTCCTTCATGAGTGAATCGATTGAGCGAAACAAGATATTGACCAAGGCCGAAAACCAACTGCTTCAAAAGAAGATTGAAGGAGACAGTTTGCACCAATACCTCAACTCAGAACAAGGTTTTTGGTACTATTACGAACGAAGAGATACCTTAAATGGCCCGATGCCAGAAACGGGAGACCTGATCGTGTTCAATTACGACGTGCGCGATCTGGCCGAACAGGTTATTTTTTCAGAACAAGAATTAGGTCCTCAAAGTTATACTGTAGACAAGGAAGAGCTTATTTCAGGCTTGCAAGACGGGTTAAAATTAATGAGGGAAGGTGAACGCATCACATTTCTATTTCCGTCTTACAAAGCTTACGGATATGCAGGCTCCGAAAGGATCAACCCCAACCAACCACTCATTTATAAAGTTGAATTGATTAAAGTAAATAAATTGACAGATAATGAAAAGAATTAGTACAGTATTGTTTCTTTCGTTGGCGCTTATGACTTCATGCAAAAGCACCAAATACGATAATCTCGATGACGGCATGTATGCCGATTTGCAGACCGACAAGGGAGACGTTTTGTTGAAACTTGAATATGAGCTTGTTCCTGTCACGGTTGCGAATTTTGTTTCGCTTGCAGAGGGGACCAATACCTATGTGGATGAAAAATTCGCCCAAAAGAGATTTTACGACGGTCTAAGGTTTCACAGGGTCGTAGAGGATTTTGTCATCCAGGGTGGAGACCCAAGGGGCAACGGATCAGGTGATCCGGGTTATAAATTCGAGGACGAGTTCCCGATTGATGAGGATGGATATCTCAAGCTCATCCACGACAGCCCTGGAATTCTTTCCATGGCTAATTCTGGCCCTGATGCCAATGGTTGCCAGTTCTTTATCACTCTCAAGGCAGCAAAATGGCTGGATGGGAAACACAGCGTCTTCGGATATGTCGTTCAGGGCATGGAGGTGGTGGATTCCATTCAGAAGGATGACAAAATAAATAGAATTGACATAATAAGAGTTGGTAAGGAAGCCAAGAATTTTGACGCTGCCAAGGAATTTGAAAGCTATTTCGCGAAGATTGAGGAAGAGAAGAGACAGGCTGAAGAAAGAAAAGAAAAGCAGAAAGCTGAACTTCTGAGCTTTATCGAGGAGAATGAGGCCAACGCTACTGTAATGCCTTCAGGTTTGAAGATAATCAGCATCAAAAAGGGGACGGGATTAAAGCCAAACACTGGAAGCAAAGTCAAAGTGAACTATGCGGGGTATTTCTCGACAGGTGATCTCTTTGACTCCAATGTTAAAGAAGTCGCGGAAACCTACGGCAAATACGACCGCAGAAGAGACCAGGCAGGTGGATACCAACCCGTAACGATGGACTACAGTCCGGAGGCACTTTTGATACCAGGTTTTAAAGAAGGGTTGCAACAACTGAACTATGGCGACAAAGCTCTAATCATGATTCCGTCTCACCTGGGTTATGGAGAGCAGGGATCAAGAGGGGTGATTCCGCCAAATGCGGATTTGCTTTTCGAAATTGAAATCGTACAGGAATAATTCGATTTGAAAGATCAACTTCCAATGTAAAAAAAGAGAGCCCTGGTGGCTCTCTTTTTTTTTGTCTCGTTTTAAAAGCCGAAATACCTGGTTCAAATGTTATATTTTTAAATAAAACTGCAGAATTCTGCAACGTCTTGAAAAGTGAGTCGTATTTAGAGTAGAACAAAGTAACCGAATGACCAATTTATATCACTTGCAACTGGTTGAAAAGTGCCGTAAGAATGATCAAAGGGCGCAGATGGAATTGTATGACGCCTATAGTCAGTCGATGTTCACCACGGCCTTCAATATGGTAAAGGATGATGCCCTGGCGCAAGATCTGATGCACGAGGCATTTCTAAAAGCCTTCAGGAAGATTGACTCATTTACCGGGGAGGCTACATTCGGGTCCTGGTTGAAGCGCATTGTCATCAATCAATGCCTGGATTCGATCAAAAGGAAGAAAATCGAAACCGTGGAGCTGAAGGATTATATGGATCCGGGTTCGGATGAGGGCTCCTGGAGTTTCGATCCGGAAATCAGTCTGAATGAGATCGTCCGGTGCATTGAAGAATTGCCGCTTAAGTGCAAGAACGTGGTCAAATTGTATCTCATGGAAGGCTATGACCACCAGGAGGTGGCGCAGATACTCGATATATCAGAGGTAGCATCGAGATCCCAATTGTCACGAGGAAAATCAAGACTTAAAGAACTATTAACCGCACGCAATTATGAAAGATGATCTAAGAGAGAGGTTTAAAGAGGAAAAGATGTTGCGAAAATTACCCAGCAACGATCGCTCTGTTTTTGAGAGGAAATTGAAAAAAGAATTACACGGAGGTCGTGTGATTTCCCTGAGATTCCTGAGTGTTGCTGCTACTGTGCTCGTTCTTTTCGGACTGGGCTATGTGTTCACCTCACAGGAACGTGTTGACGAACCTCAGTATCAGCAGGCAACAGAAATAAGTTTGAAGGATTACTCTCCCGAATTGAAAAAAATTGAAAATTACTACCTCACTGCGATAAATTTCGAGCTGGCCAGTTTGGAAGTGACGGATGAAAACCGGGCCGTTTTGGATGATTACCTGAGAAAATTGAACGGTTTGACCAAAGAATACGAATTGCTTTCAAAGCAGCTTCGATTGGATACCATTGACGAGGAACTCATAAATAACCTTATCGATAACCTTCAAATGAGATTGCAGTTGATGGTTAAGTTGAAAAATGAATTAAAGAAAATTAAAACGAGTAACAATGAAAAAGCTACAATATAGAGTTTTACTGATGGCATGGCTTGGGTTTGGAATGGTTCAGGCACAGGAATTCAAAACCCCGATAAGCGAGTTCCCGGTTGCCGATCAGGCCAAGGTTATCATAGACGCGTCCTATACGGAGATCGAAATCGAAGAATGGAACAAGAACCGGATTGAAGTTCAAGGCGTCATGCAGGTGGAAGGATTGTCCGAATCTGAGGCCAAAGGCATTTTTGATTCCTGGACCATCGAAACTGAAAAAAGGGGCAATACCGTAGAGATCACAGCCAATTCAGACAGTTTCGGAAACGAGTTCTTTTTCATCCACAATGACAAGTATCTGGGAAATGTAGTGGTGGATATACCTGAGATCTCCGCGCATGTGCTGGAGGCCCTTGATTCCATACATGTAGTGCTGCCCGAAATAGCCGATTTCCCCGACATTGAGTACAACTTTGATTTTAACACGAACCTGGATTATGAGTCACTGAGCTTTGATTACGAGGAGTTCAAGAAGAACAGTGCTTATCTCAAGGAATGGCAAGAAAGAAACAAGGAGCAATTACAGCGACTCAAAGAGGAATTGAAAGAGAGTAACCTTGAAATGGCAGAACAGCATAAGGAGATGGAGAAGCAAATCATAGTGATCCGTGAAGAAGCAAGAGCTCAAGCTGAGAGACAAGTGGAGAGGCATGCCCAGGAAATTGAACGTCATGCACGACTGGCAGAGAAGGAGGCACGTGAAATGGAAAAGGAGGTGATGAAGCGACAGTCTGAGATTCAGAAGATTCTGGAGAAGCGTCAAAAGGTGAAAGTCAAACGAACCTTAAAGGTCAAAATGCCCAAAAACGCAAAGTTGGAGATGGACGTTGACTACTGCAAGATCACAACGGTAAACTGAGGTGTACACGACTCAAAAGAGAAACATCCGCAAAGTCATTCGCGGATGTTTTTTTATTATGTTTGTGGTGGCGTTGGATTTCAGTATTATTGGCTTGGAGTTTCGCATAAAGACTTGAAATAAAGTCTTTTAAATTTTCGAAAACGATTTGTTTGTATCTTTGAGCAGCACAAAAATTGACTTCATTGGAAAAAATTAGAGATTTATTCATCTACAATTCACTGACGAACAAGAAAGAAATCTTCAAACCCGTCAAGGAGGGTTACGTAGGCATGTATGTCTGCGGCCCGACGGTCTACAGCAACGTGCACCTGGGCAATGTCAGGACCTTCATGTCATTCGATATGATTTTCAGGTATTTGCTTCATTTGGGTTATAAAGTTCGCTACGTCAGGAACATCACGGATGCAGGACATCTCACGGAAGATTCGGAAGAGGACAAGATCTCAAAAAAGGCGCGGTTGGAGCAGTTGGAGCCCATGGAGATCGTACAGAAATACACCATTGACTTTCATCACATCCTGGAAAAGTTTAATAACCTTCCGCCGAGTATTGAGCCTACGGCCACGGGTCATATCCTGGAGCAGATTCAGGCCATTGAGACAATTCTTGAGAATGGACTTGCCTACATTGTAAACGGTTCGGTTTATTTTGACGTGTTGAAATACAATGAAAAGGAGCATTACGGGATCCTGTCAAAGAGAAAGATGGAGGACGCCATTGAAAACACAAGGGCGCTTGACGGGCAGAGCGACAAAAAGAATCCGCAGGATTTTGCTCTGTGGAAGAAGGCCGAGCCGGAGCACATTCAGCGGTGGAGCTCGCCATGGGGGATTGGTTTCCCGGGTTGGCACCTGGAGTGTTCAGTGATGAGCACAAAATACCTGGGGGAAGAATTCGATATTCACGGTGGGGGTATGGATCTGAAGTTTCCGCATCACGAATGTGAAATTGCCCAGGCGCAGGCTTGCAATCACGTTGCCCCGGTGCGCTACTGGATGCACGGCAATATGCTGACTATGAACGGCAAGAAAATGGCCAAATCAACGGGGAACAATATTTTGCCGGAAGAGATCTTTACCGGAAACAACCTGAATATTTCAAAAGCTTTTGCCCCGAGCGTGGCGAGGTTTTTTATGATGCAGGCGCATTATCGAAGCGTACTGGATTTTTCCAATGACGCTTTGCTTGCTGCAGAAAAGGGGTACACCAGACTTATGGAGGCCATGAGCCTTCTTCCGGCTCTGAAAGCTTCTGAAGCTTCCAGTATCGATCTGGATCGTTGGAGAGAAGACTGTTACGTCGCCATGAGTGATGATTTTAACACGCCTATTCTGATCGCCCATCTTTTCGAAGCCGTCAAATGGATTAACCTGATCAAGGAAGGCAAGGAAACAATTTCTGCATCCGACAAGGAACTGCTTGAGCAGACTTTGAAGGATTTCGTTTTTGATGTGTTGGGTCTTGAAAATGCGATGGCTGGCGACGACAATACAGAAAGACTTGAGGCTGTGGTTCAGGTGCTCATCGA
The DNA here is from genome assembly GCA_030430615.1 of Bacteroidia bacterium. Classification (GTDB taxonomy): domain Bacteria; phylum Bacteroidota; class Bacteroidia; order Flavobacteriales; family Flavobacteriaceae; genus Lutimonas. The sequence continues at coordinate 89 of JAUIKV010000142.1, read as the reverse complement.
ATTGCGAGAACAAGCCAGAGCAGATAAAAATTGGGCGCTTTCTGACCAGATACGTGATGATCTTGCAGCCAAAGGCATACAATTGAAGG
>JAUIKV010000141.1 GCA_030430615.1 Bacteroidia bacterium | reverse complement strand
ATGCACGACGGTGAATAAGGTTTGTGCCTCGGGCATGAAGTCAATTGCCTTTGCCGCCCAGGCGATTCAGTGCGGCGACGCGGAGATCGTCGTGGCAGGAGGCATGGAAAACATGAGTCTAATCCCACACTATTTGCACGGAAGAAAGGGACAGAAATTTGGCAACATAAACATTGAAGACGGCCTGCTAAAAGATGGGCTCGTCAACGTTTACGATGGAAAACACATGGGCACATGTGGTGACGCCTGCGCGGAGAAATACAATTTCAGCCGGGAAGATCAGGATGCTTTTGCCATCGAATCCTACGAGCGCTCAGCACAGGCCTGGAGCTCTGGGAAGTTTGACGAGGAAGTCATCCCGGTTGAAATCCCTCAGAGAAGAGGCGAATCTATCTGGCTCAAAGAGGACGAGGAATTCAAAAACATCAAACTTGAGAAAGTTCCACAGCTTAGACCCGCCTTTGGAAAAGAGGGTACGGTGACCGCTGCAAACGCCTCAACGTTAAACGACGGAGCAGCGGCGCTGGTGATCATGAGCCGAGAAAAGGCTTTGGAGCTGAAACTCAAACCGATTGCCTCAATCAAAGGCTATGCGGATGCCTCCCAGGAACCGGAATGGTTCACTACGGCACCTGCCAAGGCATTGCCCAAAGCTATCTCAAAAGCTGGATTGAGCCCTGAGGATGTGGATTACTATGAGCTCAATGAAGCATTTAGCGTCGTTGGACTGGCCAACATACACTTACTAAACCTGGATCCCGCTAAAGTCAATGTTCACGGGGGAGCAGTATCCCTTGGTCACCCACTCGGGTGCTCCGGCGCACGAATCATAGTCACCCTGATCAATGTGCTGAAAGCCCAGGGGGGAAGAATTGGAGCCGCAGGAATTTGCAATGGAGGCGGAGGGGCAAGTGCCATGGTCATCGGCCTGGAATCGTAATTAACCCGACCACAGCCATTCATGGACCAGGGAATATGTCACCTCAACTGTATCGCAATTCGCAGGGAAGCCAACGACCGCAGCGAAATGATCTCACAGCTGTTATACGGTGAAACCTTCCACATTCTGGAGGAACGTGACCATTGGTACCTCATTTACGCAGATTTTGATCACTATGAGGGTTGGGTCTTGAAATTGCAAGTCACCCCTCTGCCCAGTGACATTTACAAGTCAATAAATTCAGACAATCAGCATTTCTCGCGGGAATTGATAAGCCTGGTCGGTGAAAGTCCGGAAAAGATCCAGATTATCACCCTGGGCGCCACTCTCCCCTGCTATTCAAAAGGTTCATTTTCTCTGGGAAACAAAAGCCTGGAATTTGAAGGTGAGATCAACTCTGAATCAGCAGGAAGGATTGATTTGGTTCGAACCGCGCACAAGTTTCTCAACACCCCTTTCCTTTGGGGCGGGAGAACGCCCTTCGGCATAGACTGCTCGGGATTCACCCAAATGGTCTATAAAATAAACGGACACATGCTTTACAGAGATGCCCATCAACAGGCGAGCCAGGGGGAAGTTTTGAGTTTTATTGAAGAGAGCGAACCCGGAGACCTCGCTTTTTTCGATAACGAGGAAGGCGAGATCATTCACGTGGGAATCCTACTGGCCAACAACCACATTATTCACTGTCACGGCAAGGTCCGTATTGACCGCATCGACCACAGCGGCATCTACAACGTAGACAGCGGACGGCATACGCACAAGCTTCGTGTGATGAAGAGAATCCTGGAATAAAAAAACCGCCTCGTTAAAGGCGGTTTTTTTATAAGCTTGTGAATCTTTTACTTCAAAGAGTCGTATTTGGCTCTCATGCTCTGGAACTTGTCATCCATACCTGTGTTCTCATACAAACTCATAAGTGTTCGAATCGTATCGAGGTCATCCGGTCTCACCTCATAGGCTTTTTCATAAAGTGGAATCACTTCTTTGTAGAGCGCAACCTGCTGAGCCTTGATCTCATCATATTTGTCAAAGTTGTTCAGGTTCTTGTTCATTTCCTCAACGAGCACCTTGTCGGCATCCAACATGGCTGAACCAAGGTTGATGTATGCGTCCACATAGTTTGGATCGAGTTCGATCGCCCTTCTGTAATACTCTTTTGCCTTTTCGACATCACCTTGTTCTCCACTGATAACTCCCAGGTTAAAAAAGAGGGCCGGGTTGTTCGGGTCGAGCTCAACAGCTTCATTCATCAGTTTGGCAAACTCCTCTTTGTTCTCCAATTTGATCTGCAAATTTGCTTCCGTAAGGATCAGGTTAACGTCTTTCGGGTCCATAGCTCTCGCATCCTGAACCGCCTGAATTGCCTTTTCAGTGTCTCCTTTCTCAACATGAACAAATGCAATGTTTTTAACGATAGTGGCACTCTTAGACTCTGTCACAGTAACCTGGGGATCAGAATATGTACCCGTTTTCACCATAAGATCCATCTGGTTTTGAGTTCCCATATTCTCTCTCTCGCCTGTCTCAACGTTGACCGCTGTGTACTCCTTGACAATTCCCGTGTATCCAAGATCTTTCAACTGAGTGAAATAGTCGAGGGCCAAATCGTAGTCTTTGTCGAGGTAGGCCGCATTGGCTGCGTACTCAAGAAAAACAGTGTCCTTTCGACTCATGGAATAAACCTGGTACAACTCCTCTTTAGCACCTGCATAGTTCTTTTCCTGGTAATCCTTGATTCCTGAAGCGGATACTTCAGAGATCATCGTATTCAAGGTTGGTTGGGCCAGTACTCCGTATTTGCTGGTTCCTGTTTTCTCCTCTACTTCAAAGAGCTTTTCAAAAGATCCGGCAGCTTCTTTGTAGTTCTCCTTGGTCGGTTCGGTTTTTGACAATCCTGCATAGGTCTCACCTCTCAGGTAGTAATACTTGGGAAGCGTTTTGTCGTCCATGCTTGACACCATTCCGTCCAGGGCATTCACTTGAGTCAGCGCAGCTGCAAAATCACCTTTCTTAACTGCTTTCTCAGCAGCCTTGATTTCATTTTTCTGTGCAAATGATGCTACGCTGATCAGAAGAGCGAACAACATCACGATTTGATTTCTCATGTTTGATTTATCTTTTGTTAATATTATTTAATGAGCATGCAAAATTATACATTTTACTCATTTTTTTCATGATTTTCATCAGTTTTTGTTTCATTATCAGGCACATCCACATCATCATCCAAGTCATCCTCTTCATGTTTGACCTTGGCGACGGCCGCAATGGAGTCATTGTCCTTGATATTGATCAATTTGACGCCCTGTGTCGCCCGGCCCATGACCCTGAGATCTGAAACTTCCATGCGGATCGTGATGCCAGACTTGTTGATGATCATCAGATCGTCCTGATCGGTCACGTTCTTGATGGCAACCAGTTCACCGGTCTTCGGCGTGATGTTGATCGTCTTGACCCCTTTTCCTCCCCGGTTGGTAATGCGGTAGTCCTCCAGTTTGGATCGCTTGCCATAGCCTTTTTCGGAAACGACCAGGATGTCACTTTCGTCATCTGCAATCGAAACCATTCCGACGACCTCATCTTTGTCATCTCTCAGCGAGATTCCTCTTACCCCGGATGCATTTCGTCCCATCGGACGTGTCTTGGCTTCCTCGAAGCGTATCGACTTCCCGGATTTGGCCGCGATCATGATCTGGCTGTCACCGTTTGTGAGCTTGGCCTCTAGCAATTCATCGCCTTCGCGGATCGTAATCGCATTGATACCATTGGTGCGCGGACGTGAATACTGCTCAAGCGATGTCTTTTTCGTCAATCCTTTCTTGGTCACCATGATGACATAGTTGTTGTTCACGTAGTCCTCGTCTTTCAGATCCTGAGTCACCAGGAAGGCTTTCACCTTGTCATCCGGATCGATGTTGATCAGGTTTTGGATCGCCCTGCCTTTTGAGGTCTTGTTCCCTTCAGGAATCTCGTATACGCGCATCCAGAACACTTTTCCTTTCTGAGTGAAGAAAAGCATGTATTGGTGATTGGTCGCGACAAACAGGTGCTCAAGGAAATCTTCGTTCCTCGTTGAAACCCCGCGCTGTCCTCGACCACCGCGATTCTGGATTTTGTATTCCGAAAGGTCGGTGCGCTTGACATAACCGGCATGGGAAATTGTGACCACAACCTTGGTATCCGGAATCATGTCTTCTATGTTGAGTTCGCCTCCGGTATACTCAATGACAGATCTCCTGTCATCCCCGTATTTCTCCTTGACCTCGAGAAGCTCCTCTTTGATGATATCCATTCGTCTTGATTCGTTGGCCAAGATGTCCTTCAGGTCCTCGATCAGCTTGATGATCTCTTCGTACTCTGAACGAAGCTTGTCCTGCTCGAGTCCGGTGAGCTGACGCAGTCGCATCTCGACTATGGCACGCGCCTGGATTTCAGAAAGCTCAAATCGCTTCATCAGTTTTTCCCGTGCGTCATCCGCATTGCTCGATGCACGGATCAACTTGATGACCTCGTCTATATTGTCACTTGCAATGATAAGTCCTTCCAGAATATGTGCCCGGGCTTCAGCCTTGTCGAGTTCGAACTTGGTTCTGCGGGTCACTACATCATGCCTGTGATCCACAAAATGTCGGATCAGGTCTTTGAGGTTGAGAACCTCTGGCTTGCCATTCACAAGCGCGATGTTGTTCACGCTGAATGAAGTCTGAAGAGCGGTGTACTTGTATAGCTTGTTGAGCACGATATTCGGGATGGCATCACGTTTGAGCACGTAGACAATCCTTCTCCCTTTTCTGCTCGTCTCGTCGCGGATCGTCGAGATCCCGTCGATCTTATTGTCGTTGATCAGGTCTACGGTCTTTTTGAGCAATTCAGACCCGTTCACCTGGTAAGGAAGCTCAGTCACTACGATGCACTCCCTTCCTCCCACTTCTTCAAAAATGGCCTTGGCTCGTATAACTACGCGACCCCTGCCTGTGTGGAAAGCATCTTTGACGCCTTCATAGCCGTAAATGATTCCCCCAGTCGGGAAATCCGGAGCTTTGATGTGCTGCATCAGCCCGTCGACATCAATGTCGTTGTTTTCAATGTAGGCAACTGTGCCGTCAACTACTTCACTCAGGTTGTGAGGTGCCATATTGGTTGCCATACCCACAGCAATTCCCGAGGCTCCGTTGACGAGCAAACTGGGAACACGGGTTGGCAACACAGTGGGTTCCTTAAGCGTGTCGTCAAAATTCAGACGGTGGTCCACGGTTTCCTTTTCAATGTCAGCGAGCATCTCCTCAGAGATTTTGCGCATGCGAACCTCTGTGTATCGCATTGCCGCAGGGCTGTCCCCATCCGGCGATCCAAAGTTCCCCTGGCCATCAACCAGCTCATAGCGCATGCTCCAGTCCTGGGCCATTCGCACCATGGCGTCATAAACGGATGAATCTCCGTGCGGGTGATACTTACCCAACACCTCTCCAACCACCCTGGCTGATTTCTTGTGCGCGCCTGTTGCCCGGATACCCAATTCATGCATTCCAAAAAGCACTCTTCGGTGAACAGGCTTCAATCCGTCACGAACATCAGGAAGCGCTCTTGACACAATTACAGACATCGAATAGTCGATGTAAGCAGATTTCATTTCATCCTCTATATTGATCGGGATTATCTTGTCATGTTCCGCCATTTCAAATCTGTTTTTTTATCAGTTGTTTTCGGTATTTTTTTAGCTGGAGCAATATACAATTATTCTTATTTTCCGTGGGCTGCGGGCCCATTTTTATTCCGATTAGTTATTAACAACCGGTGTCAATTATTTCCTTGAATCTTAGTATCTTAGTACCCTTCCAAACCCTGTACATAACTTTTGTAATGATTTAGCGGAAATTTCCACTAAATTTACACAGTAAACAAGCGAAACATGGACGATAATTTTTCACCAAAAGTTAAAGATGTAATTGCCTATAGCAAGGAGGAAGCGCTGCGATTGGGTCACGATTTCATAGGAACGGAACACCTCATGCTCGGCATTTTGAGAAAGGCCAAAGGTGAGGCATATGACATACTGAAAACCTTCGAGCTGAATTTTTCAGCCCTCCGAAAGAAAATAGAATCCCTGCATGAAGCGGGAGACACGACAGGCATTAATGACAAAAAGAGCCTGCACCTTACGAAACAGGCTGAAAAGGCTCTTAAAACGACTTTTCTGGAAGCCAAGCTTTACAAGAGCGAGGCCATAAGCACTGCTCATTTGCTACTCTGCATTCTCCGCAATGAAAATGACCCTACGACAAAGGTCCTGCACAATTTTGACATTTTTTACGAGGATGTGAAGGAGGTATTCCAGGAGCTCTTTGTAGAGACCGCAGAAGAAGACATTACCGAAAGCCCCACAGCTGATACGCCGCAGGAAGAGTTCAACGATCCGCAGAAAAACCCTTACCAGGGCTCAAAAGGAAAGGTGGTCAAAAAGACAAAGACCCCTGTGCTCGACAATTTTGGCCGTGACCTGACGTTGCTTGCCGAATCGGGCAAGCTCGATCCGGTAGTCGGAAGACAGCAAGAAATCGAAAGGATTTCACAGATCCTGAGTCGAAGAAAAAAGAACAACCCCATTCTCATAGGGGAGCCAGGCGTAGGTAAATCGGCGATTGCCGAAGGACTTGCCCTGAGAATCATCCAAAAAAAGGTTTCGAGAATCCTGTTCAACAAGAGAATCGTCTCTCTGGACCTGGCCAGCCTTGTTGCCGGAACGAAGTACAGGGGGCAGTTCGAGGAGCGTATGAAGGCGCTTATGAACGAGTTGGAGAAGAACGACGACATCATTTTGTTCATCGACGAGATTCACACGATCGTCGGTGCAGGAGGAGCGACCGGGTCCCTTGATGCTTCAAACATGTTCAAACCCGCTCTGGCACGAGGAGAAATCCAGTGCATCGGGGCCACTACCCTCGATGAGTTCCGTCAGAACATCGAAAAAGACGGGGCC
>JAUIKV010000140.1 GCA_030430615.1 Bacteroidia bacterium | reverse complement strand
AGGTTTTGTTTTCAAGATTCATGCGAACATGGACCCCAAGCACAGGGACCGGCTTGCTTTTGTCAAAGTAGTGTCAGGGGTGTTCAGGCGAAATACCAACTACCTCCATGTGAAGCTCGGTAAAAAGATGAAATTCTCAAGTCCTAATGCATTCTTTGCCGAAAAGAAGCAGATCGTCGATGAATCATTTCCCGGTGACATCGTGGGATTGCACGATACGGGTAATTTCAAGATCGGTGACACTCTGACTGAAGGTGAAATACTTGAGTTCAAAGGAATCCCCAGCTTTTCCCCGGAGCATTTCAGATATGTCAACAACGCCGATCCCATGAAGGCAAAGCAGCTTGCCAAGGGCTTGGATCAATTGATGGATGAGGGAGTGGCCCAGCTTTTCACCCTGGAGCTCAATGGCAGAAAGGTTATAGGAACCGTTGGAGCCCTTCAGTTCGAAGTCATTCAATACAGGTTGGAGCACGAATATGGAGCCAGCTGCAACTATGAAATGGTCAATGTGCACAAGGCTTGCTGGGTAGAGCCGACAGATCCGGGCAATGAGGAGTTCAAGGAGTTCAAAAGGGTCAAGCAACGATTTCTCGCCCGGGACAAGAGAGGACAGCTCGTCTTTCTTGCAGATTCAGCTTTTACGGTACAGATGACCCAACAGAAGTATCCCTCAGTGAAACTTCACTTTGTCAGCGAATACGAGCCTGCCACCACATCAGCCTGATCCCTGACAAGCCATTACTCAAGTGTCTCAGGGCCTGTACTCAGTTGTCAATATTTGATAAAAAAGCTTGATGCCATAATTCATCTGGCTGATCTTCAGATTCTCATTCGGACTGTGCTGGTTGTTGTCCGGATTTACCATGGGAACTATAAAAGCCGGGATGTTCAGAGCATTAATAAATGGCGCAATAGGAACGGTTCCTCCCATAGTTCTGATTTTTACTACTTCTTCGCTGAATGATTCTTTGAGAATTCCCTCGAGCCATATGCCGAAAGGATTGTCGAGGTCAGTGCGAAACGCATCGGTTACCGAACCCTCCTGAACCATGACCAAATTGGGCTTTTTCATGCGCATCTCTTTATCGGGAATCTGATCGACGATCTCATACCCCTGAGATTTCAAGTATTCTTTGACAAGCCCCTGCAAACGCTTGCCATCTGTTTCGACAACCAGTCTCAGGTCCAGCTCCGCTGTAGCGGATTCGGGAACAATGGTTCTTGCTTCTTTTCCAACCCAGCCTGAAGACATGCCTCTTATGTTTAGGGATGGGTATTGCAGCGACTCCTGGTAATTTGAGCCCACCTTCTCAGGATTCGCAATCTGCAGTCGTCCGTGTATCGTGGTTATGTCATCCGGAACCTGTGAAAGCACCTTTTTGGTTTTAGAATCCAAGTCAATACCATCGTAATAGCCTTTTATCAGCACACGTCCCTGGTCGTCTTTCATTCCGTCGAGCAGATGGATCAGTCTCCAACCCGGATTTGGGGCGTAATTGCCGTAGTGCCCGCTGTGTTGTGGCACAACGGGTCCGAATGTGGTGATGCTCATGGAAGTGATTCCGCGACATCCAAAAACCAGAGTGGGTTTTCCGGATACATGAACCGGACCGTCATTGATCACCAAAAAGTCTGATTTGAGCAGTTCCTTGTTCTTCCTTACGGCATCGGGAAGTGGCTTGCTGCTCTTCTCCTCTTCTCCGTCAAGGATGACCTTCACGTTGAACGGAATCTCTTTCTTCTCGTAACTGAGCATGTCGATGGCGTTGAGAAACATGACGATGGGGCCCTTGTCGTCAGAAGTCGATCTTCCAAAAAGTCTCCAGTCTCCATTGACACCTGCATTAAGGGCCGACCAGGGTTTTTCAACCCACGTGCCGCCTTCCTCAGCCTTCAGTGCTATTTTATACGGATCTTCCTGCTCCCATTTCGCCCTGTCGACCGATTGACCATCGAAGTGCATATAAAAAAGCAGCGTGGGCTTTTCCGGGGAAGTCTTCAGTTCAGCGTAAAAAAGAGGAATTCCCTCGGTGGGCAACAATTTTGTTTTAAACCCCCTGCTGCTGAATGCCTTCACCAACCAAACCAGGTTCCGATCGATGTCTTTCGGGTTATTGGCATCGTTGGGCAGAGCTATGAATGACTTGAGCTCTTCAAGGCTCAACCGAACCTGTTTTTCAATGGCTTTTTCGGACTGAGAAATGACGGAAGAGCTGAACGATAACAAGAAAATTAGAAAAAGTGCATAACGGTTCATGTAGAAGTAGGTTTTGGAAATTAGATTTCATTAAAAATAAGAATTAAACGGACACTTGCATTCGCAATCTGTGAGAAATGATTCATTCCGCTTGGCGATGTGAACAAAACGTAAATATTCCTTACTTTTGGATCTAAGCAAAATAACCTTAAAAAAAACCCGGGGGTACTATGAGATTAATAATTTCTTCCATGTTTGTCTGGATCTTGATTTCCTGTGGTTCGTCATCTGGCTCGTCAAGCACCTATGTAAATCCTCACGCCCAGGCGCACGCAGAGATGCACCAGGAACTCTATCAGGAAGAACTCAATAAAGAGATCGCGAAACAGCTCGAAAAGATATCGGGAATTTATTCGGGTCATTTGCCCTGTTCAGATTGTGAAGGCATCGAATTCAAATTGGAATTGAATTCGGACTTGAGCTATACTTCCGAAGCAATGTACCTGGGTAAGTCTGAAGACCCCGTAGTCAAGCAAGGGACCTATTCCGTGAGCGAGAATTGGAAAATAAAGCTGGATCAGAATACTGGGAACCTGATGTATTTCCAGCCAACAGAAGGCCAGCTATTAGTACTTGACAAGGACGGATTTGCCATCCCTGGCGAGTTGGGAGAAAAATATATTCTTAATCCCTCAGAAAATTAGGAGGAACATATCAAAGAGATGAATTCAAAAATAATCGCGAATGGTATTCTTAGGGCACTGGCGACTGTCACCGGGATACTTCTGATCTTGTTTTTCCTTTACAAGATACAGTCTGTCATCGTATACCTGGTCATCGCAGGAATTCTTTCATTGATCGGAAGACCTCTTCTCAGGATACTGACTGACAAACTGAAGTTGCCCAACATCCTGGGTGTTGTTATCGTAATGATCATTTTTTTGCTGGCTTTGATAGGGATCATCAGCATGTTCATCCCTCTGATCAAGGAACAGGGTCACAATATTTCACTTTTGAATACCGATGAGCTGAGGAAACGAATTTTCAATCTTTTTCATGAGATAGACGTCTTCTTTTCTGCTCGAAGAGTTCACCTGTTCAAGGGTTTGAAGGACATTGATTTTACCCAGAACCTGGCATCGATCCCAAGTTTGCTCAACTCATTGATGAGCGTAGTCGGCTCCTTTAGCGTAGGCTTGTTTTCTGTTCTTTTCATCACCTTCTTTTTTCTCAAGGAGAGTGCCCTTCCGGCACGTGTGTTTCATGTGCTGACGCCGGATGACAAGGAAGCCAGGATCGCAAAATCACTCAAAAAGATCAACGAGCTTCTGTCGCGATATTTCATTGGCCTGATCATTCAGATCTCGATCTTGTTCACCATTTATTCAATAACCCTGTTGATGTTTGACATCAGGAGCGCTGTGGTCATCGCGTTCCTTTGTGCCCTTCTTAACCTGATTCCTTATCTGGGTCCGCTAATTGGCGGTGTGCTGATGCTGCTTCTTACAATGACCAGTAGCCTCGAATACGACTTTCAGACACACATACTGCCCGTAACTATCTATGTTCTGACGGGTTATATCATAGCGCAGTTGATTGACAATTTTTTCAGTCAGCCTTATATTTTCTCAAAAAGCGTCAAGTCGCATCCTCTTGAGATATTCTTGATTATCATCATAGGAGGGCTGCTATTCGGAATCACAGGCATGGTCTTCGCGGTTCCTTCTTACACGGTGATCAAAGTAATCCTCAAAGAATTCCTGTCCGACAATCGTATCGTAAAATCCCTGACCAGTGGGCTTGACTAGACTTGAAACCTCATATTTTAAATAAAGAAGTACAAACTTTCCTCGATCAGCACATGGATTCTGACCTCGACCGGATGATCCTGAAAGGTTCTCCATTTGAGAATGTCAGCGCTCAGGAGCTGGCCCAACAGATACAATCACGTAGAAAATGCAGATTGAAGCTCCCGCTTTGGTATAAAACTAAAGGTATTGTTTATCCTCCCACACTGAATATCGAGCAAAGCTCTTCGGAAAAAGCGGCCCAATATAAAGCTTCCCTGATTGAGGGCAAAAGAATGATTGATCTGACCGGAGGCTTCGGGGTCGATGCGTTTTTTTTCTCGAGCAAATTCGATCGTGTTGTCTATGTTGAGATGAACAGGGAGCTTTTAGAGATCGTAAGGCAAAATCTCAAGGTTCTGAACGCTGGGAATGTAGATTGTTTGCTCGGTGACAGCATTGAGTATTTGAAATCAGTCGATGAGAAGTTCGATTGGATATATGTGGACCCCTCCCGAAGGGGTGGCCAGGAAGAACGCGTATTCCGTCTCGAAGACTGCTCACCAAATCTGATCGAAAACATGGAGCTAATCTTATCCAAGTCGGATCGTGTACTTCTTAAGCTGGCCCCTTTCATGGATATCAGCAAAGCTCTCAGTCAGTTGAATAATGTCGGGGAAGTCCATGTTGTAGCTGTCAACAACGAGGTCAAAGAGCTCTTGTTTCTGATCAATGGCGAAAAGCCTGAACTCACTCGTATCAAGGCCGTAAATCTGCTTAAGGGTCGTACTGACATAGTGGAGAGTGAAACGGGTTCGGAGTGCGAGATCAACTACGGACCGGTTGGCGCATTCCTTTACGAACCGAACGCTGCAATCCGTAAAGCTGGCCTTTACTCGGCTGTGGCCGCTAATTACAATCTGAATAAAATCCATCCCAACAGTCATCTTTTCACGAGCGATGAACTCGTGGATTTTCCCGGCAGGGTGTTCCGGGTAAAAAGAAAGATCAAATACAGTCCAAAGAGAATCAGGAAGGAGTTGGGTCTGAAAAAAGCCAACATCACAACAAGAAACTTCCACGATTCCGTTGCCCAGATTAGAAAGCGAACGGGAATTAGTGAGGGCGGTGAGGATTACCTGTTTTTCACTACCGACTACGAGGAAAAATCTATTGTTCTCGTTTGTTCGAAAGCAGAGATTATCCAATCACAGGAACTTTCCTGATAAGCCGTTTTCGGATTATTTTGTTAACTTTATTTCAGATAATTTCATTCAATACATGGCGAACAGGAGCACAAGGTCTTTGTCGGCGCGCAAAGAGCTGGAAGATAATTTATTCGAAAACATTTCTAAACTCGCTGTTGCGGATGCAGATGAGAATGAGTTTCAAAAACTATCACGTCGCTATTTGATAGACGATTCAGTAGTCTATGGAACCGCTTCATTTTACGATTTCACACGGGAAGATGAAAGGAAGAAAAAGATTCGCATATGCAACGGCACGGCCTGCATGGTTGCCGGCACGCAGGAACGGGTTCAGCAATGGGCACAAGGCAGCTTCTCACATGAAGAAATAGGTCACGTGGCCTGCGTGGGACATTGCCACAGCAATTCAGCGATTCTTTATAAGGATAACACCTATAGTCCGGGTTCTGAAGAAGAATTGAAACGCATTGTTGAAAGGGAGACGAACCAGAGTCAAAATCCTTTGAGCTATGAGGTAGGTTCTAATACCGAGCCTGTATTGACAGCTTCTGTTTCGGATCCGGTCTCATTTTTCAAGCAGGCCGAATCGGTCAGAAAAGATGGACAACGCGTGATTCAGGAACTCAAGGCCTCCGGGCTGAGGGGACGTGGAGGTGCCGGTTTCCCGTTCTGGTTCAAAATCGATGCGGTAGCCAAGGAGAAAAGCGATCTAAAATACATCGTTTGCAATGCTGATGAAGGAGATCCCGGGGCATTCAGCGACATGTATTTGCTCGAACATCAACCTCTTAAGGTGCTTTACGGCATGTACGCATCCGGTATTTGTGTCGGAGCTACGCGAGGCGTCCTATATATACGAGGCGAATACCCCAATTCCATTCGGGCTATTGAGGAAACAATCTCCCAGCTCGAAGAGCAAAGACTGCTGGAAGACTTCAAGTTCAAGGTTATTCGAGGTCAGGGAAGCTACATATGTGGTGAGGAAACCGCCCTTCTCAGCAGCATTGAAGGGCTGCGCCCTGAAGTGAGAGTCAGGCCTCCCTACCCTGCTCAGTATGGTCTGTTTGGAAAACCCACCCTTTTGAGCAACGTCGAAACTTTTGCCAACCTGCACTGGATCATTGACAACGGGGGCGAACAATACGCCGCCCTGGGCACAGGGAGCTCCACAGGAACCAAACTCGTTTCCTTCGACGGTTTCTTCAACCGTCCCGGTTTGTTTGAATTGGAGATGGGAACCTCTCTGCAGGAAGCTGTTTATGAAATAGGAAAGGGTTTTAATGCTGAGATAAAGGCCTTGCAGATAGGTGGTCCTCTGGGAGGAATTGTACCCATTGAAAAAATTGAAGAGCTCACACTCGATTTTGAATCCTTCGATTCAGCAGGGTTCTTGCTGGGTCATGCAAGTTTTGTGTCCATACCCCAAAGTTTCCCGATGATTCGCTATCTCGAGCACTTGTTGAAATTCACAGCTGACGAAAGTTGTGGAAAATGCTATCCTTGCCGCATAGGTTCCCATCGCGGCTATGAAATGTTGAAAAAATCACAGGAACAGGATTTTAGAATTGACCGACAATTATTTGATGATCTGATCGAGACCCTTGAGCTGGGATCTCTGTGCGCACTTGGCGGAGGCATCCCTCTGCCTTTGAAAAATGCCTTGAAATATTTTGGTGAGGAACTGAAAGAATACTTTAAATCGTAAACAGATAGATGATTGCCTACGTAAATGACATGCCTTTTGAAATTGAGCCCGGGGAGACTATGCTTGAGTTTCTTAGGAGAACTGCTGCCGCCGCTCCG
>JAUIKV010000139.1 GCA_030430615.1 Bacteroidia bacterium | reverse complement strand
CCCGCTTTCCATAAAATTCGGAACCACGCGATTGACGTTGGTGGCCGCTACAAAGTGGGAAACCGGCAGCCCGAGTTGTTTGGCCATGATTCCGGCGCAGATGTTTCCAAAATTCCCACTGGGTATTGAAAATACAGGTGCCTTGCTCTTGTCATTCAGTTGCTGATAGGCAAAGGCAAAATAGAACATCTGTGGCAACCAGCGGGCCACGTTTATCGAGTTGGCTGAGGTCAGCTGAATCCGCTCTGTGATCTGAGAATCCAAAAAGGCCGTTTTGACCATGTCCTGGCAATCGTCAAAGGTTCCGTCAACTTCCAGTGCCCGGATGTTTTGACCCAGTGTAGTCAATTGCTTTTCCTGGACCTCGCTCACTTTCCCGCTGGGGTAGAGGATGACGACGTTCACGCCTTCAACTCCTAGGAAGCCGCTGGCAACAGCCCCTCCGGTATCTCCCGAGGTGGCCACCAAGACGGTAACCTCTTGCTTTTCGTCCTTGTTGAAATGCGAGAGACATCGAGCCATAAAACGGGCTCCAACGTCCTTGAAGGCCATAGTAGGGCCATGAAAGAGCTCAAGACTAAACACATTGGGTTCTACGGGAACCAGTGGGAAATCAAAGCTCAAAACGTCTTTGATGAGCTCATAAAGCTGCTGCTCAGGAATCTCGGCGCCTACAAACTGTCTGATCAAAGCAAGGGCCAGTTCGTTTCTGTCAAGATCTTCGACCTTCGAGAAAAATCCTTCGGGCAACTCACGAATGGTTTCCGGGAAATAAAGACCACGATCCGGAGCGATGCCGCGAACCACGGCTTCCCTGAAAGTGACATTCGGCGACTTGCCATTAAGACTGTAATACCTCATGATTCCTGATTGAGAATTTTGATTCCTTCCTCGTTGATGCGGGAGGTGTACACCTGGAAGGGAATAGATGTTTCTGAATATATTTCTTCAAACTTAGATTTCACTTTTTCAGCTATTTCCATACTTTTACTAAATGTAAAAATTGAAGGACCTGATCCTGAAATTCCACAACCCAAAGCGCCCAAATCAAGGGCTGCATCTCGGACCTCATCAAACAACGGGATCAGCTTTGACCGGTGCGGTTCGACGATGTGGTCTTTTAAAGAAAGACCGAAGAGCTCGTGATCGTTCAGGTGAAGGGCATGAACCAAGGTGCCAACATTGGCCCATTGGCGAATTGCGTCCTTCAAGGCTATTTTTTGAGGAAGGATGGCTCGTGATTCTGAGGTTTTGATTTCGATCTGGGGATGGATGACCGTGGCCCACAACCCCGAGATCACGGGAAGGCGATAAACACGCAAAGGCTCTTCTGACTGAACCAGCGTAAATCCGCCCAAAAGGGCAGGGGTCACGTTGTCGGCAATTGGTGAGCCGCAGGCCAGTCGCTCACCTTCGGCGGCAAATTGAACAAGCTCTGTAGCTGTGAATGGCTCACCGAGTAGCTTGTTGACCCCGAAAACGGCTCCTGCAGCGCTTGCGGCGCTGCTCCCGATACCGCTTCCCGGTTTGATGTTTTTCTCTATCTCCAATTCAAAGCCGAAAACAGGCGCTGCATCCAGCGCAGCCAAAAGAGCCTCAATGGCGGCACCCGCAACATTCATTGCAGGGTCAAGCGGTAGATCAGCACCGGTAATTTTGGAAATCCGAAGGCCGGGTTCGGAAGTTTTTCTGATCCACATGCGGTCACCCACGGAGTCCAGGCAGCATCCGAGCACGTCGAATCCACAGGAAATATTGGCAATGGTTCCCGGGCAGAATAGCTCTATGGCCTGTATAGTTTTAGATTGATCTGACGACATAGTCAAGCGCTTAAAGGTTACCGGTTCGTATGATGTCCCCGAAGATGCCGGAAGCAGTGACTTCTGCTCCAGCCCCTGCACCCTTGATGATCAGGGGTTGCTCTTTGTACCGATCCGTATAGAACAACACGATGTTATCCTTTCCATCGAGGTTGTAAAAAGGATGATCCGGGAGGATGTGCTGCAGACCAACTTCGGCCTTATCGTCTTTGAAAGACGCCACATATTTCAATTTGCAACCCGCTTGATCGGCTTCCTTTCTCAAATTTTCAAAATGAGCGGCGGTGGCCTTCAGGGCTTCCATGAAGTCGCTCACCGTTTCGGCTTGCAATGACTCCTCAGGCAAGAAGGATTGGTTCTCTATGTCCTCCAGCTCAGCCCGAATGCCGCTTTCTCTCATCAGGATCAGGATTTTACGCGCCACATCGACCCCACTGAGGTCAATTCTCGGGTCAGGTTCGGTATATCCTTCCTCGCCGGCTTGTTTTACTACTTCGTAAAAACTACGTTCTCCCACAAAGTTGTTGAAAATGAAATTGAGACTTCCCGACAGCACGGCCTGGATCTCATGGATCTGGTCACCTGATGCTATCAAGTTGTGCAAAGTGTCAATGACAGGCAGACCCGCACCGACATTCGTCTCAAAAAGGAAGGGGGCCTGGTATTTTCTAGAAAGCCCTTTCAACTCTTCGTAATTCTCGAAGGCAGACGAGCAGGCGATCTTGTTACACGCCACTACGGCAATGCTCTCCCTGAGGCACCTTGCGTAGAGCTCAGTGACCTTCTCATTTGCTGTATTGTCAATGAACACGCTGTTTCTCATGTTCAGGTCTGACATTTTGGAATAAAAGGAGTCCAGATCAGAAGCCTCGCCTTGAGCCTCGAGCAGCTCTTTCCAGTTGTCAAGCGGAATCCCTTCTTCGTGAAAGAGCATCTTTCTCGAATTTGCAATCCCGATCACGCGGAGCTGCATATTCTTTTTCTCGATCAGGAACTTTTGCTGGCTTCCAATTTGATCGAGCAACTTGCCGCCGACGTTTCCAATGCCAACGATAAAGAGGTTGAGTTGTTTGATCTGGGCTTCAAAGAAGGAAGCGTGCAGCACATTCAGGGCTTTCTTCACGTCTTCTTCCCGAATCACCGCCGAGATGTTTCGCTCTGAGGATCCCTGGGCGATTGCCCTTATGTTCACATTGTTGTGCCCGAGCTCGGAGAACATCTTTCCGCTAATGCCCTGGTGTGACTTCATTTGGTCGCCCACAAGAGCGATTATGGCCAGGTGTTTTTCAACAACGATCGGGTCGACCCTCTTTTTCAGAATTTCGAATTCGAATTCATGATCTACCGCTTTTTTGGCCAATTCGGTATCGTCAGCATCAATGGCCAGGCAGATGGAATGCTCGCTCGAGGCCTGTGTGATGAATTTTACGTTGATCTGCTCATCCGCCAGAGCGCCGAAGAGCCGGCTTGAAATACCGGGAACGCCCACCATGCCGTTACCTTCCAGGGTCAGCAGCGCTATGTCTTCAATGTGACTGATGCCCTTTATCAATGAACCGTTTACTTTGTCCCTCTCTGTGATCCGGGTGCCGGCCGCTTCAGGTTCCATCGTATTTTTGATCAGGATGTCAATTCCTTTGTCCAGAGCCGGTTGAACCGTTGGCGGATACAATACTTTTGCCCCGAAATGAGAAAGTTCCATGGCCTCCTGGTAGGAGATGCTCTCAATGGGCTTGGCCTGTCGAACTAATTTGGGATTGGCGGTATACATGCCACTCACGTCGGTCCATATCTCGAGACTCTCGGCATTGGCGCCGTTTGCAATAAGCGCAGCAGTAAAATCGGATCCGCCACGCCCCAGAGTGGTAGTCTCGCCCCGCTCATTGGAAGCTATGAATCCCGGCAGCACAATGATATCGGCTTCGGTTGAGCTGAAAAAATCGCCAATTCTGGAATAGGTGAACTCATAATCCACCTGCGCATTCTGAAATGCGTCGTCGGTTCGGATCAGTTCACGGCTATCTTTTAAAGCCGCATTCAAACCTTGTTGCTTCATGGCCATAGTAATCAGGTATGAGGACAGAACCTCTCCCGTACTGACTATGCGTGCCGCTGATTTCCCCGAAAGATCACTTAAAAGTGAAACCCCCTGCAGGATCATTTTTAGCTCATTGAGGGTCTCTTCGATGTATTGCAGCGCGGCTTCCCTGAAATCCCCCTGCAACAATTCTTTGACGGCGCGCTTATGTCGATTTTCAAGTTCATTCACGATTTCCTCGTACCCGGGGTCTGTCTGAACTGACAGCTCCGATGCGAGAATGAGTTGGTTGGTAACTCCGCCGAGAGCGGATACCACGACCGCTACCTTGTCTTTTTTCTGTTTGGCAATTTCAATTACCTTTTCAATGTTTTCAGCAGAACCTACGGATGTTCCGCCAAATTTCGATACAATCATTGTATTCGTTTTATAGAGTAGAAAGTTATTTGTTTTTTTTAGAATCTGACCGGTTGAAAACGGCCCATTCCTTGTCTGGAGTAAATCAAATCAGCACCCGCAAGGGGTGGTCACAGTGAACGTAGTCGTGCCTGTGGAAAGGCCGATCTCATGGATGGAAAGGTAGACTGTGTTGTGCATGATGCGGCAAATATAGAAGTCTTTTTTTAATTGCTAAAGAAATTGTCGGGAATTTTGAAGAACATCGATTCGTGTTTCTAAATTCTGTTGATTATTCAGAAAACTGAAGGTATTCTTGTGAATATTTCAGGTGTTCATTAACAGGCATTGGGTGCAGATTAGACATTTTGATGGAAGCACATTTCATTTATTGTATCTTTGGGTTAATTGAATCATTATTAACCTAAAAACCTTAATTATGTCTAATGCCATTTCTGCGATTACCGGAACCATCAAAAACTGGTGGGTCTTTTTAATCATCGGTATCCTTTTGCTCATTGCCTCCTATTACATGTTCACTACACCAGTGGAAAGTTTTATTGGTTTGGCAGGTCTTTTCAGCGCCTTTATTTTAGTGAGCGGATTGTTCACTGTTTTTTTTGCGCTGACCAACAAGGATGACATTGAAAACTTTGGGCTCTTCCTGGCGGGGGGAATCCTCGATGTCATTGTCGGGTTCATCCTGTTGAAATACCCGGGAATAACCCTTGTTCTCTTTTCACTGTTTATAGGCTTCTGGCTGCTCTTTAGAGGATTCAACACTATTTCCATCTCCTTCAATATCAAAAAGGAAGGCGATTCGAATTGGTTTTGGATACTTTTGTTCGGGATACTGATCGTGATCTTTGCCTTCATGGCCATCATCAATCCGCTGATCGGAGCCAGTTATTTGGTGATTACTCTCGCCCTTGCCTTCATGTTCGCGGGAATTGCCAATGTTTTCCTGAGTTTGCGCCTGAGAAAGATCAAATCGAAAGTCAAGGACGTCAAAGAAAAGCTGACCTCATAAGAAGTCTGTTCATGATTTCCGGGCGGCAACATCGCACCTTGATTAATTGAAACAGAATTAAAACTGAAACATAAAAAAACCCTTGCCAATCAGCAAGGGTTTTTAAGTTTTGATGCTTTAAAATCAGGATTTGGACTCTTCTTCCTTCTCGATCTTAATGGTCAATTCATTCTTGTCTTTGTCAAGATCCATTCTGATCGTGTCGTTTTCGCTCAGGTTTGCGTTCACGATCTCTTCAGCAAGCGCGTCTTCGATGTACTTTTGAATCGCTCTCTTAAGAGGCCGTGCCCCGTATTGCTTGTCGAAGCCTTTCTCAACGATGAAGTCCTTGGCCTCATCACTCAACTTCAGCAGATAACCCAATCCTGAGATTCGGTCGAGAAGCTTCGCAAGCTCGATGTCAATAATCGCATGGATGTCTTCTCTCTCGAGCGCATTGAAGATGATCACATCGTCTATCCTGTTCAAAAACTCAGGAGCGAAACTCTTTTTCAGGGCGTTTTCTATCACACTCTTGGCATTGGCGTCGGCCTGCTCTTTCTTTGAAGCGGTTCCAAACCCAACTCCCTGACCAAAGTCTTTGAGCTGACGCGAGCCAATATTCGAGGTCATGATGATGATTGTATGCCTGAAATCGATCTTTCTTCCCAGGCTGTCAGTGATGTATCCGTCATCCAGGATCTGGAGCAGCATGTTAAATACATCCGGATGCGCCTTTTCGATCTCGTCAAGCAAGACTACCGCGTAGGGCTTTCTTCGGATCTTTTCTGTGAGCTGTCCGCCTTCTTCATAACCTACATAACCGGGAGGTGCCCCGATCAGTCGCGAGATGGCAAACTTCTCCATGTACTCACTCATGTCGATGCGCACCAGGGCGTCCTGAGAATCAAAGAGCTCTGTTGCAAGGATTTTTGCAAGTTGGGTTTTTCCAACCCCGGTCTGCCCAAGGAAGATGAATGATCCAATGGGTTTGTTCGGATCTTTCAATCCGACACGGTTGCGCTGAATGGCCTTTACAACCTTCGCCACAGCCTCGTCCTGTCCGATAACCTTGCCTTTGATCAATTTCGGCAAATCCTTGAGACGCTTGCTCTCTGCTTCGGCGATCCGATTCACAGGAATTCCTGTCATCATGCTAACCACTTCCGCGACATTGTCTTCTGTCACGGTTTCCTTGTGGAGCTTGGACTGCTCTTCCCATTGGGCCTGGGCCACCTCAAGTTCCTTCTCTATGCGTTTCTCATCATCCCGCAGGCGAGCGGCCTCCTCGTACTTTTGGCTCTTTACAACGTCGTTTTTGTTCTCACGAATCTCTTCCAGTTTCTTTTCGAGCTCCTGTACCTGTTTGGGTACGACAATATTCGTGATATGGATCCGAGAACCGGCTTCGTCAAGGGCGTCGATGGCCTTGTCGGGCAGGTAGCGATCGGTCATGTACCGGTTGGTCAACGTCACGCAGGCCCGGATGGCCTCAGGCGTAAAGATCACGTTGTGGTGATCTTCGTATTTGTTTTTGATGTTCTCCAGGATCTGTATGGTCTCTTCCACGCTGGTCGGCTCGACCATGACTTTTTGGAATCTTCGTTCCAGGGCCCCGTCTTTTTCGATGTTCTGACGGAACTCATCGAGGGTAGTGGCCCCGATGCACTGGATTTCTCCTCGTGCCAGAGCGGGTTTGAACATGTTTGAAGCATCAAGGGACCCGGTCGCTCCTCCCGCACCGACGATCGTGTGA
>JAUIKV010000138.1 GCA_030430615.1 Bacteroidia bacterium | reverse complement strand
AGGTACGGTTTATGCCATACCCGAAGCCGGGAATGGATCCGGGGACCTGGCCAATCTTACGCTGAACGACGCTTTTCTCAAACTAGATGCGGAACAGGATCAATTTACAAAAGGCGAGGTTTTTCCTTACTTTGCATTCAGGCAGCTCAAGTAGAACCTTTCAAAACTCATAAAATGAATAAACTCTCACACCTTGACAGTCAAAATCGCCCCAAAATGGTGAATGTAGGTGAAAAGTCACCAACAAGACGCGTGGCCAAAGCGCAAGCTGAGATGTTCCTTGGCAGCGAGATCATGAAAGAGTTTTCCGGAGGTGAGATCCGAACCAAAAAAGGAGCCGTTTTTCACACGGCGATCATAGCAGGCATACAGGGGGCGAAAAAAACTTCAGACCTCATTCCGTTGTGTCATCCTCTGGCCCTGAATTCAATTGACATAGACATTCAGGAAAAGGACGATACAAATGTACTGATAACCTGTACTGTTGAAACAGAGGGTAAAACGGGTGTGGAAATGGAAGCACTATCTGGTGCCACTGTAGCAGCCCTTACCATCTATGACATGTGCAAGGCAATCTCACACGGTATGATCATTAAAGAAGTCAAACTGGTCAAAAAAACCGGGGGAAAGAGTGATTTTGACCAGTTTGCGGGGGAATCTAGATGAAATCGAGATCGTCCTGATCGCACAACGCCATTCCTGAATACCTAACCTGAATTGTATTTTATGATTTCAGCGCATTGGCGAATCTGTTCAGTTCGTCATGGAGGCCAGGCCTGTCTTAAAGTTACCACTTTCTGCTCTGATCTTTTGTGACCCAGGACACATTTATCCGTCGGCTATTGAGAAGGCTCAATGTGTTCTTGAATCTCCTGAATTATGGTTATTTTAGCATGATGATCCGTTACTGGAATTCTAAGGTTCGGAGAAACAATACAACTATGGAACAACACCGAAAACATGCCAAGCTGACCAGGAGGGACTCTGGTTTCTATGCCTCTTCTGAAATCGCATTGCTCGGAACCAAATGCTCCGCGATTCAGGAGTTGTCAGAATACATTGCGAAAAAACTATCTGGAAAAATCAGGATTGCGTATGCAGATGCCTCTCATAGCAGCACTCTCGAACCGATGGCACTGGATAGCTTCACCTTTCATTCATCGGGGGATCTTCAGATCCGACGCCATTACCAGCAGAACCCTTACCAGGACAAGCTGTTCTACTCTTCCTACGACTTGTTGCTGATCAATGGGAATCACTACCAGGGCAAATCCCAGGTTGTGTTTCTGGATCCCGAAAAGGAGTCTTCAATAAAAAAACGAATAGACCAGATCAATGATGTTAAGCTCGTTATCAGAATGAGCAAAGGCATCAAAGCCTTCGACTGCCTTCTTGACAAATTTCCGGGTTTCAGCGAGATTCCACATTTTGATTTTGACCAGCAGGATCAAATCGCCGAGGAGATCGAAAAATTTGCCCATCACCATGTTCCACCGGTCAAAGGACTCGTGTTGGCTGGAGGTCAAAGCATGAGAATGGGTCGGGACAAGGGCCTTCTAAATTATTTCGGCAAGTCACAGCGCTCTTACACGGTGGAGCTCCTGCAAAAGTGCAATCTCGACACGAGATTGTCAGTCAGAAAAGAGCAGGAGGTGTATGACAATGAAGTCATAGAGGATGTGTTCCTGGGCCTCGGACCCTTCGGTGCGATCTGTTCGGCTTTTCAACACGATCCGAACTGTGCCTGGCTGGTTTTGGCCACCGATCTGCCTTATGTGGATGAAAGTTTGATACGGAAATTGCTCAGCCATAGAAACCCGAGCAAGGTTGCAACGGCTGTGAAAGGAAAGAAAAAGGAGTTTCCGGAGCCACTGGTTACCATTTGGGAACCCAAAGCCTATCCGACAATGCTGCAATTTCTCGCCCAGGGCATTTCCTGTCCGAGAAAAGTACTCATCAACTCTGACGTGGAATTGCTCGAAACCGACGATGTGTATATCTATAACGTGAACACTCCGGAAGAATTCGATTCGGTTAAAAAGAAACTGGAACAAGGATGACAGGCAGATATGAAGATCACGAGAAATAAGCTGTACAGCCGTCAAACTGTACTTGAAGACTTCGGTAAGCAAGGCCAGGAAAAATTGTTGGGAGCAAAAGTAGCTGTCATTGGCTGCGGCGGGCTTGGCAATTTCGTTGCGGTGCAACTGGCTGCTTCTGGAATTGGCCATCTTCATCTGGTGGATTACGACCGGGTCTCAGAGAGCAATTTGCATCGGCAGGTCTTCTTTCGGACCGATGACGTAGGCAACCTCAAAGCCGAAATGCTGGCCAGACATATTGGGCAGATCAGTCCATTTGTCAAAACGACCCTGGGGCTCGAACCCATCACGAAGAGTAACGTTTCTCAACAGTTGGCTGATTTCGATCTGGTTGTGGATTGCACCGACAGCCTGCCCACCAAGTACCTTTTGAATGATTTCTGCGTTCTGGCTGACAAAATCCTTGTGTATGGATCGCTTTACAAACACGATGGCTATGTCAGCAGCTTCAATTTGCCTGAAGGTGATGTAAGAAGCGCGAATTTGAGGGATGCTTTTGCCCACCCCCCTGAAAAAGGCATTCCAAACTGCTCCGAAGTGGGAACCCTCAACCCGATTGTCGGCCTTATTGGCTCTCTTCAGTCGAACGAAGTGATCAAGATTCTTACCGGTTCAGGAGTTCCGCTTGCAAATAAAATGCTCATCTACAACACCATGCGGAACAGGCAATTCCAAATGTCGCTGTCCAATAGTTTCGACAAATCCAAAATCGAAAAACTTTACCACTCAGAATCCTATTTCGATGCCCGTTGTGCTCAACAAGACCATGAGTTGCTCATTTCATCCGAGGAGCTGAAAAATCGATTGGGCGAAGTCGCCATACTCTCTGTGATTGAAAACATCGATCTAGGCATCCCCTTCGAGGTGCATTACAGAATCCCCTATTCAGAATTTAATGTGGGAGAGTTTAGCCCCGACGCAAGCCGTGACCTTGTGGTTGTTTGCAACAAGGGAATCACGAGCTACGAAATAACACAGCGAATCAAATCTGCCAATCCGAAGCTAAAGGTCTTCAGTCTGGACGGGGGCATTGAAAAGTTTTGAAATCAACCGAAAGGTTCAGGGGTGGGCATTGACCCAAATCTCTCCGTCGTGGAAATATTCCTTTTTCCAGATTGGAACCGTCTCTTTCAAACGGTCAATGGCATATTGACAGGCGGAGAATGCGTCTTCACGGTGAGAGGCGGATACTGCTATCACAACGGGAACATCGCGAATAGACAGCTCCCCAATTGCGTGATGCATGGAAACTTTGAAAATATCGAATTTCTCAAGGCATTTATTAGCAATCTTTTCCATTTCCTTGATTGCCATGGGAGTATATGCTGAAAAATCAAGTCGGAGCACTTCTTTAGTCTTTGTATGATTCCGAACAGTCCCCACAAAAACACAAATCCCGCCAACGGAATCATCCGAGACAAAATCAAAACAGTCCTGCTGGTTAAGAGGCTGTTCACTTATTTGAATGTCAATCCTGTCTTTCATGACTTTAATTTGTCTGTCGGGTCGATACTTCAACCGCCACTCACCGGGGGGATAATGGCCACTGTATCACCCTCTTTCAAAATCACCTCATCATCTGCATAAGACTCGTTCACGGCCAGTGCAAAGCTTTGAACATCCTCAAGATTTGGGTACATCTCCATCAATCTCTTCTTCAACTCTCCGGCGGTCAGATTTTCCATCAGGACCAAATCCTCCTCGTCTTTGTTCGTCTGATCCCGAGAAACACCGAAATACAATACTTTTAGCTCCACCTTTTTTCTGCAAATGTAAACATTAAGTACTAAAATTCCCCATAACATAGGCCTCTTCAACGATCTCTGCTCATGACTTTCACATTCAATTATTAAAGTAACATAAGTTACATGGCAGAAATGGCAATTGACTAACTTTGATAGGACCTGTGCAATCGCGGTTTTTTTTCTCGATTGTCGGGGATTACATTTTTCTTCCTTGAGGAAATCAACAAATCAAATAGAAGCTTCTTTCCCATGAGATACGGATTTATTATTGACAACAGAAAATGCATCGGTTGTCATGCCTGCACCACGGCCTGCAAAAGTGAACACGATGTTCCAGTTGGTGTCAACAGAACCTATGTAAAACAAGTTGAAAAAGGGGAATTTCCGAATACAAGGAGGATATTCTCTGTAATGCGATGCAATCATTGCTCCGACGCTCCTTGTGTAGAGATCTGTCCGGTAGAGGCCCTGTATACGAGGGATGACGGAATTGTCGATTTTGACAACAATCGATGCATCGGTTGCAAGTCCTGCATGCAGGCTTGCCCTTATGACGCCTTATATATCGACCCCGACAACAACACCGCTGCCAAGTGCAACTATTGCGCCCACCGCGTTGAGGTGGGAAGGGCACCGGCCTGTGTGGATGTCTGTCCAGAGCACGCGATAATAGCAGGTGACATGGAAAATCCGAATACGGAAATTTCCACCTTGCTCGCCAGGGAGCAGGTCATCGTGAGAAAGCCTGAGAAAGGAACGGTTCCAAACCTGTTTTACATTGACGGAGACTATCAATCCCTGGATCCCGACGCTACCGCCAAATCGGGTCCCGG
The DNA here is from genome assembly GCA_030430615.1 of Bacteroidia bacterium. GTDB lineage: Bacteria > Bacteroidota > Bacteroidia > Flavobacteriales > Flavobacteriaceae > Lutimonas. Next base: position 2,354 of record JAUIKV010000138.1, on the reverse strand, counting down.
TCTTTGGAATTCTCAAGCCAGAGGAGTCGGGCACTATGCAAAAGCCGCGGAAAAAATGGTCAATACGAATGATGATGTAAATCTCCTTCAAATGAGCATTGACAATGAGCTCCAGGCGGCATACCAAAAGAAAGATTCCGAGAACCCAAATTATATTGATGTGTTGAACGGCAAAGCGAGGCGTGTTTACGATACCCCTGACAAAGGTATACTCTGGGGATGGGAAGTATCCGCCTATGTCGTGACAAAGGCAATCGCGGCTGGTGCGTTTCTGGTTCCGTTTATAGCCATGCTGCTCGGTTACCAACTCGATGATTCCATTCGCCTGTTCTCGGTCGCCACATCACTGATATTTTTGGGGCTTACAGGATTGTTCCTTGTAATGGACCTCGACAGGCCCGACCGTTTCCTCAATGTCCTCCTGAGACCTCAATGGAACTCATGGCTCGTCAAAGGGGGCTATACGATTTCCGTCTTTGGACTCCTGATGACCGTTTGGGGTGTTTCCACCCTCATGGGCTGGAGTCTTCCTGAAACTGGCTTTATGTGGTTAACAGCCGTATTTGCGGTGATTCTAGCCGTTTACACAGCCTTCCTGTTCGCCCAGGCAAAGGGAAGAGATTTCTGGCAGAGCCCAACCCTTCCCTTGCACATGTTGGTGCATAGCCTGCTTGCCGGAGGAGCAGTATTTGCGATCATGTCGCTGGTCTTCGATTTTTCAGTTTGGAACAGCCTTGTTCGCCACATCCTTTTGGCAGGAATTGTTGTGAATGTGCTGACTCTGATTTCGGAGCTTACAATAACGCACCCGACCAAGGCAGCTAAAAAAGTGGTTCACATGATCCTCAAGGAGGAGTACAAAAACAGGTTCTGGATCGGAACGGTTCTCATAGGGAACCTGATTCCATTGATTCTTCTGTTGACAACGGGCAACATTGTCCTGTTGGGTGTTTCCGGAGTCCTTGTATTGACAGGAATGTACATCACCGAGAAAATCTGGATTGAAGGACCACAGAGAATTCCTCTGGCCTAGATTTCCAGAACGATAAAAGTCAAATCACGATAAACTAATTAACATGGGCTATAAAAAACCATCCTTCATAGAGAACCTGGCTGAAAAAATCGGGATCATCCCGGATCTTCACAAAGAAAATTACCAGGATTTCGATCAGGACATGAGGCAATTCAGCGATGAAGAAGTCGCTCAGATGTATGAGAATTTTCCTCCGCCCGAGCAGTGGGACAATTGGGTCGAATACGATCCCAAGAGCTGGCCGAAAAAGAAAAAAACAAATTATCAAATCGTCCCTACCACTTGTTTCAATTGTGAGAGCGCTTGTGGTCTGACGGCCTTCATAGACAAAGAGACCAATGAGATCAAAAAGCTCGAGGGCAACCCGCACCACCCGGGAAGCCGAGGGAGAAACTGTGCCAAAGGGCCGGCGACCATCAACCAGGTTACTGATCCGGACCGCATTCTTTTCCCGCTGAAGCGAAAAGGCAAAAGAGGAAGTGGGGAATGGGAACGAATCAGCTGGGATGAGGCGCTGGACACCATCGCCGCGCGAATTCGCAAAGCGATCAAGGAAGATCGTCACAATGAGATCGCCTATCACGTTGGCAGACCGGGTCATGAAGGGTTTATGAACTGGGTGCTTCCATCATGGGGAATCGACGGACATAATTCACATACGAATATATGCTCTTCGGGAGCGAGATTCGGATACAATATCTGGTACGGCTACGACCGGCCCTCGCCGGATCACACGAATGCCAAGTTCATATTGTTGATTTCTGCCCATCTGGAGTCGGGTCATTATTTCAATCCACATGCCCAGCGGATCATCGAAGGCAAAATGAAAGGGGCCAAACTGGCAACCATGGATCCAAGGCTTTCCAACACGGCTTCCATGAGTGATTACTGGATGCCATCCTATCCGGGGACCGAAGCCGCTGTATTGTTGGCGATGGCCTTGATCATCCTTCAAAAAGGGCTCTACAACAGGGAATATCTGGAGAACTGGACCAATTGGGAGGATTACCTAACAGCCTGTCATCCCGACAAAGAGGTCAAATTCGAGAATTTCATTGCTGCCATGATCGAAGAATATAAGGAGTTTACGCCTGAATTCGCAGAAGAGGAATCCGGGGTAAAGGCTGATATGATCCGGGAGATTGCCGTCAAGATTGGCGAGGCAGGAGAGCGATTTGCGTCGCACAACTGGAGAAGCGCAGGTGCCTCGAACCTGGGAGGTTGGGCCGTAGCCCGATGCCTCCATTTTCTGACCGTTCTGACCGGAGCCGTTGGAGCCAAAGGAGGAACCTCTCCCAATTCGTGGAACAAGTTCAAGCCT
>JAUIKV010000137.1 GCA_030430615.1 Bacteroidia bacterium | reverse complement strand
AGTTCTTGGTGTGAGCAAGAGCGCTACGGCAAGCGAGATCAAGAAGGCTTATAGGAAAAGGGCCGTTGAGAATCACCCTGATAAGAATCCTGGAGACAAGGCTGCTGAAGAGCGTTTTAAACAGGCTGCTGAGGCCTATGAGGTGCTCAGCAATCCCGACAAAAAGGCAAAATACGATCAATTCGGGCATGCCGCATTTGAAAACGGAGGTGCCGGAGGTGGCTTTGGTGGAATGAACATGGAAGACATCTTCAGTCAGTTTGGCGATATTTTCGGAGGACATTTTGGTGGTTTTGGCGGAGGCTTCTCAGGCGGTGGACGTCAGGCTCGGGTGAAAGGAAGCAACCTCAGAATCCGAGTAAGACTGGAATTGAAGGATATACTGAACGGGGTAACCAAGAAGGTGAAGGTCAAGAGGCAGGTTCAGGCACCCGGGGTTACTTTTTCGACCTGTTCAAGCTGTAACGGTCAGGGAAGCGTCACTCGAATCACGAATACCATATTGGGTAGAATGCAAACGGCCACAACTTGTCCGACTTGCAAAGGTGCGGGAAAAATGGTTGATCACCGACCCAAAGGCGCTGATGCGAACGGCATGATCCTCAAGGAGGAGACCGTAGAAATTGAAATTCCGCCAGGAGTCACCGACGGGGTGCAACTCAAAGTGGCAGGAAAGGGGAATGAAGCACCCGGTGATGGCATCCCAGGAGATATCCTGGTTGTAATCCAGGAAATGCCACACGAGAGTTTGAAACGCGAGGGAAATAACCTGCATTATGACTTGTACATCAGTGTTGCGGATGCAACCCTGGGAACGACAAAGGAGATTGATACGCTGACAGGAAAAGTCAGGATCAAAATAGATGAAGGGACCCAGTCGGGTAAGATATTGCGATTGCGCGGAAAAGGTGTTCAAAGCCTCGACCGATATGGCAAAGGTGACCTTCTGGTTCATGTAAACGTCTGGACCCCGAGAAAGTTAAACAAGGAGCAACGTGAGTTTTTTGAGAGAATGAAGGACCATGACAACTTCATACCGCGACCTTCGAATTCTGAAAAATCATTCTTTGAAAAAGTGAAAGACATGTTTTCGTGAGGGGGAGGATTTGAGGATTACTACCTAAGTTTTTGAAAAACAGTATTTTTTTAACAAAAAATTCGTTATATTTGTTTTGCTGGATTCACGAATTCAGTAACTTTTTCTTTTTCATAGCAATTTTCCCACTCTTATCTTTAGAGTGGGTTTTTTTATTTCCTCCAAGGCAGATCCTTACAAATCCAAAATAATTTTCATTTTAATTAGGAAATTGTTCCTTTTATTGTATTTTTACAGCCTACGTATTACTTTTAATAGTAATATTCTTTTTCATAGCAATTTTCCCACTTTTGTTTACAAAAGTGGGATTTTTTTTTTCTGTGTTTTGGTTGTATTTTTGCAAAAAAGTAAGTCATCTCATCGCTTTGAAACAACAACTTAATAAATTGTTTTTCAGAGAGGAAAGTCCGGACACCACAGGGTGGCATAGCGGATAACATCCGCCTCTGTGCTCAGGCACGGAAGGACTAGTGCAACAGAAAGTATGTACAGTTCGGCTGTAGTGAAATCAGGTAAACTCTATGCGGTGCAATGCCATGTACATTGGAAATCTGGCTTCGGTCAGTAAAGGATGACCCGTCCGACTCCAAGGGGTAGGCAGCTAGAGTCTCAGAGCAATCTTTGACCCAGATAAATGATGAGAATCCATCTTGTGATGGATAACAGAATCCGGCTTATTGGCTTACTTTTTTTTCTTTTTTGCAATTTGTCGGCCACTGATTTATCGAATTGAAAAAAGCTTGCGTTTTGAGGAGCTCCTGTTCCAAATGCGCTTTATATTTCGTACTTTTGTGGACATTTTCTTACAAACAATAAAATATAAAGTATGGCTTTTGATCTCGATATGATTAAGCAGGTTTACAGCCGAATGGCTGAGCGGGTTGACACGGCTAGAGAAGTCGTGGGAAGACCCCTTACCCTGTCTGAGAAAATTTTGTATAACCACCTTTGGGACGGGAACCCTGAAAAATCGTTTCAGCGCGGCGTGGATTACGTCGATTTCGCTCCCGACAGAATAGCCTGTCAGGATGCTACCGCGCAAATGGCTTTGCTACAGTTTATGCAGGCCGGGAAGAAAAAGGTGGCGGTTCCAACAACGGTGCACTGTGATCACCTGATCCAGGCGCGTATCGGGGCAGACAAGGATTTGCAAGAAGCCATTAACACCAGCAGCGAGGTTTTCAATTTTCTCGCATCTGTTTCGAACAAATACGGAATAGGCTTTTGGAAGCCAGGCGCAGGAATCATTCACCAGGTGGTGCTCGAGAATTATGCCTTTCCCGGGGGGATGATGATTGGTACTGATTCGCATACGGTCAATGCAGGCGGCCTTGGGATGTTGGCCATTGGAGTAGGAGGTGCGGATGCTGTGGATGTCATGGCGGATATGCCCTGGGAATTGAAGTTTCCCAAACTGATCGGAGTCAAGCTGACAGGCAAGCTAAGCGGCTGGACAGCTCCAAAAGACGTTATTTTGAAAGTGGCGGGTATACTTACTGTAAAAGGGGGAACCGGAGCCATTGTAGAATACTTTGGAGAAGGGGCCAAATCCATGTCGGCGACAGGTAAGGGCACGATTTGCAATATGGGAGCAGAAATAGGAGCCACGACTTCGACCTTCGGGTATGACGAATCCATGGAGCGCTACCTGAGAGCAACGGGTCGAGACGAGGTGGCGGACGCAGCCAACGAGATTGCCCCGTATCTCACGGGTGATCCGGAAGTATATGCAGATCCTGACAAATACTTTGATCAGGTGATCGAGATCGACCTTTCAAAGTTGAAACCGCATCTCAACGGACCATTTACACCTGACCTCGCCACTCCCGTTGGGGAGCTTAGGGAAAAGGCAGACGCCAATGACTGGCCGCTGAAGGTCGAGTGGGGTTTGATTGGCTCATGCACGAACTCTTCCTATGAGGATCTTTCTCGCGCCGCCTCGGTGGCCAAGCAAGCGGTTGATAAAAAATTGGTCACTAAAGCAGAGTTCGGAATCAACCCGGGTTCTGAGCAAGTGAGATATACCGCGGAAAGAGACGGACTTTTGCAGATATTTGAAGAGCTGGACGCCACTATCTTCACCAATGCCTGCGGACCCTGCATCGGTCAGTGGGCCAGAGCAGGGGCAGACAAGCAGGAGAAGAACACCATTGTTCATTCGTTCAACCGGAACTTCTCTAAACGAGCGGATGGAAACCCGAACACCCATGCCTTCGTAGGATCTCCGGAAATGGTTGCGGCGATTGCAATATCAGGCCGATTGGATTTCAACCCCGTCACTGACAAACTAACCAACGAGGACGGAGAAGAAGTGATGCTCGATGAGCCTACCGGATATGAATTGCCTCCGAAAGGATTCGATGTGAAGGATCCCGGATATGTTGAACCCGTTGAAGATGGGTCATCCATTGAGGTTGTTGTGAATCCTGACTCAAAAAGGTTACAGCTCCTTACTCCCTTCCAACCAATCGGAACGGACGTAAAAGGGGCCAAGCTTTTGATCAAAGCCTTCGGAAAATGCACCACCGACCATATCTCAATGGCAGGACCTTGGCTGCGCTTCAGAGGGCATCTTGACAACATCTCAGACAACTTGCTCATCGGTGCTGTGAATGCTTTTAACCAGGAAACGAACAAGGTTCAGAATCAGCTCACCGGAGAGTATGGACCGGTTCCCGAAACAGCCCGTGACTACAAAAAAGCCGGAATCTATTCGGTTGTCGTTGGAGACCACAACTACGGTGAAGGATCTTCAAGGGAGCATGCGGCCATGGAGCCAAGACATTTGGGAGTAGCCGCAGTGATCGTGAAATCCTTTGCGAGAATTCACGAGACAAATCTGAAAAAGCAGGGTATGCTCGGACTTACCTTTGCCAATGAGAGTGATTATGACCTGATCCAGGAAAAAGACACTTTCAATTTTGTCGATCTTGACAGTTTTGCTCCTGGCAAGCAGCTGACTCTCGAAGTGGTTCATGAAGACGGATCCAAAGACACGATCAAATTGAATCACACCTATAATGCGAATCAGATAGAATGGTTCAAAGAAGGTTCGGCACTGAATCTAATAAAGAAGCAAAACGCTTGATTTTAAGACCCCTTCGATAAAAGAAGGGGTTTTTTTATGCTCGAAGTGTAAGTCTGTTGGCAGGATTCCTACCAAATAGGAAACATTTCATCCATGAAAAAATATATCGAACGAATCACTTCATTGCTTGCGGCAGCTATCTTGCTTCAAACACTTTATTTCAAGTTTACCGGCGCTCCTGAGAGTGTCTACATTTTTTCCCAATTGGGTATGGAGCCTTACGGAAGAGTCGGGTTGGGCATCGTCGAATTGATTGCTGGTCTGTTGTTGATCATAAAGCGAACCTCGTTTGTCGGAGCTTTGATCGGGCTGGGAATCATGATTGGAGCTATTGCATCCCATCTTTTTGTGCTGGGAATCGTGGTTCAAAATGATGGAGGGACACTTTTCGCTTTGGCGATTGTTGTCTTTATCATGTGTCTGATAACTGCTATCTTGCAAAAGGACAAATGGATGGCATTTAAAACATCTGGAATGTCAGTCGAAACGCTTTTTACATGAAATTCATTCGGAAGAACCTTTCCAATATTCTTTTTGTGCTTTTCGCGCTTTTCTTGTTCACTCCTTATGGTTTGCCTGTGCGCGCCCTGCTGATCAAGGGTATTTCGGTGGTAACTACCGGAATTTTCAATATTGAAGTTGATGAGGAGGAAAGGGAAAAGCTGGATGATTTCAATTGGAATCTTGTGAGCATGAAAGGTGAGAATCTCAATTTTGCATCTCTTGAGGGAAAGGTGATCCTGGTTAATTTTTGGGCGACTTGGTGTCCGCCCTGCGTCGCTGAAATGCCTGGTATGCAGGAGTTGTATGAAGCTTATGGGGATCGTGTGGAGTTTGTTTTTATAGCCCGGGACGATCACGAGCGGGTTGTAAAGTTCTTGGAAAAGAAGAATTTGAACCTACCTGTCTATTACGAAAGAACGCGTCCTCCGGCGGTTCTGTCTTCTAGCTCACTGCCGACGACTTACCTGATCGATTCTGAGGGCGTGGTCCGGGTTGACAAGGTGGGGGCGGCCGACTGGAACAGCAAGAAGGTCAGATCTCTTCTGGATGAATTGATTCAATAAAAAAAAGTCGCCCGAAGAGAGCGACTTTAGTTTCAAGAATTCATATCTAAGGGATAGAACAACTTACTCCTTGACCATTTTCACCGGGAGCAAATAAATTTCACCGTATTTTGAAGGGCTGTGATCCACTTTCTTGTAATTGAGCTTGTTTCTCAGGTAGTCTTCTGCTTCGTCGCTTTCTGAATTCACGGAGAGAACGATTAATTCCTGCTCTGAATTGACAGTAAACAAAACTTCTGCGGCGTACTCGCTTTCTTCATAGTCATCCAGGAAACTGAATCCGATGATGTCGACAATTTCTTCGCGCAATTGATCAGTGGGCTTGATTGGATTCGCAAAAGCTGTGGCAACGTTAAGTAAAAATACTGCTGAAACGAGAAGGATAAATTTAAAAGATTTCATGATAGATAATTTAGATTAGACACTTTGATTAGACACTTATAAATTAAAGGACGGAACTTTCCGGATATCTGTTACAATTGTTACAGTTAAATTTTTATCAATTAAGAAAGATTTAACTATAAACCCCTAAATATTTAGATATGGTTAAGAAACTATTAACAAAATTAACATATTCATAATAGAATATTAATAAATGTGTCAATATGACAAATTAAAAGATGTTTACTTGATCTGGTCCAGTATACGAAGAATGATTTGGCAGCCTATTAAAAGGTCAGAATCAGATATGTTAAGCGGAGGAGTTATCCTCGCTGCCCGGGGTTCATAAAGAAGCCAAAAAAGGATCAAACCCTGATTGAGGGATTGGTGTATTAAAAAATTGACCTGTTCAGAGTCCTCCAAAATCAAAGCGAGCATGAGACCTTGGCCCCGGATTTCCAAGATGCGTTCATGCCTTAGATGTTTTCGAAGCAGTTCTTCTTTTGCCTTGATTTCCTTCATGACATTTTTGTCATAAATCTCCCTGAGGGTTGCCAGGGCAGCGGCCGCTATTACCGGATGGCCACCAAAGGTCGTGATATGACCTAGTTTCGGATTATCTGTAAAAACCGACATGTTTTCTCTTGAAGATATAAAAGCACCTATCGGCATTCCCCCACCCAAGCCTTTGCCTGTGATCAAAACGTCAGGTTCCACCTCGAAATTCATAAAGCCAAACAGTTTGCCTGTTCTGCCGATACCACTTTGAATCTCATCGAGTATCAGAAGGGCTCCCATTTTTTCACATCTTTCCTTTACTTTTTCAAGATACCGGGGTTCGGGAACTATAAAACCGGCTCCGCCCTGAATAGTCTCGAGAATGACTGCAGCCGTGTTATGACCAATCATTTCAAGATCTGCTTCGCAATTGAAACGAATGAATCGGGATCCTGGGATTAGAGGACGATATGCCCGGTTCTGTTCCTCACGGCCGCAAACACTCATGGCTCCCTGGGTATTCCCATGATAAGCATTACGAGCTGCCACGATCTCTGCTTTACCGGTAATTCTCTTAGCCAGTTTGATGGCTCCCTCAGTGGCTTCCGTACCTGAGTTTGTCAGATAGGTGCAGTTGAGTGAGGCAGGTAGTTTTTCGGCGAGAAATCTACACAGGTCGAGCTGGGGTGATTGAATGAATTCCCCATAGACCATGACGTGCATGTATTTCTCAAGTTGATCGTTGATCGCCTTCTTTACGCTTTCAGGCTGATGTCCAAGTGTGTTGGCCGAAACCCCGGCCACAAAATCCAGGTATGACTTTCCCCGGTCATCGTAGAGATAGCTTCCCTGGGCTCGCTCTATTTTAAGAGCGAGAGGGTGAGGAGAGGTTTGTGCCTGGTATTTG
>JAUIKV010000136.1 GCA_030430615.1 Bacteroidia bacterium | reverse complement strand
GTAGGGTACGACGATCCGAACTATGCTCCAGGTTTCAGCCCTTATTTTGACACCTCGTATGTATACGCCCCGAATCATGGCAGGGAGTTTTACATTGGATTCAAACTGGATCTTGACACCGCCAAAAATCAGGTCGTCGCCGAGAGATAGCCCGGACCAAAAACTTATAATACTGAAGTACTTGCTGTAATCGATGACTTATTGCAGGGCTTGCCTGAGCCAAGCAATCAATTCACCTGTAAAATCCAAAGGAAGAGAACCCTGTGGTTTATTTATGATCAAAATATCCGAATATCCGTTCTGAGACAGGAATCCTGCCAGGTTTGAAATAAAGTCACGGTCCGAATCATCTTCCTTTGTGAACAAAACGAGAACATCCACATCATTCTCAATCGCGTTCATGCCAAGTTTGGCAAAGGAATCATAAGGAATTCCAATATCGACGTCGAAACCAAATCCGGCAAGATCAACAGATGTTTCATTTATTTTCGAATCGGCCTCGTATTCCTGGCTTCTGCAAACCATGACACGGGGCTGACGACCCTCCAACATTGAGAATTTATTGACGAGAAACTTCAAGGTCTCATCAGGTTCACTACCCTGAATACGGTCAATAGTCATAAATCAATCCTCAATCGTATCGTATTCGATCAAAAAAATCTCCTCGTTCTCCTTTTTCATCTTGTACTCCTCGCGGGCGTACTTTTCAAGAGAATCCGGATCATTCAAGTTGTCAATCACCTTTTTGTCCTGTTCGATCTGATCCCTGTAATACTCATTGCTATTTTCCAGATTGTCAATCTCCTTGTCGAGCTCCCAGTGATTGATAAAGGAATTTTCATCAAAAAATATCATCCAAATGACGAACAGCAACAGAATAATAACATACTTGTTGCTGAGGATTCTAAACAATTTGTTCTCTCGCAGTCTTTTAAGCATCGCTCTTGATGAGTCTTTCGTTAATCACAGTTCTGACAATGTCAATGGCAACGGTGTTGTACCTGTCATTCGGGATAATGATGTCGGCATAGCTCTTTGTCGGTTCAATGAATTCTTCGTGCATAGGCTTCAGCGTGTTCTGGTAACGATCAAGAACTTCATTGAGGTCCCTCCCTCGCTCCTTCATATCCCGTTTCAATCTTCGAATGAGTCTCTCGTCTGAATCGGCATGGACGTAAACCTTGATATCGAACAGATCTCTCAGCGATTTCTCGGAAAAAATCAATATGCCCTCTATGATGACCACTTTCTTTGGATGGGTCAGAAGCGTGTCGGCCAAGCGATTATGGGTCTCAAAAGAATAAACGGGCTGTTCAATGCTTTTCCCTTTCTTCAGTTCCATCAAATGCTCCTTGAGAAGCTCGAAATCAATCGCGCTCGGATGATCAAAATTGATGCTGCAACGCTCCTGAAAGGTAAGATGATCATTCTGCTTGTAGTAGGAGTCTTGTGAAATGATTGATACTTCCCCAACAGGAAGCTCATTCAGGATCTGCTCAACAACCGTGCTCTTTCCACTTCCGGTGCCACCGGCGATTCCAAGCGTCAACATCGATATAACTTAAAGATTTCGGATACTTACTCGCGTATTTGAATTCAAAACTATGAAAATGTATTTGATTACTGAACTTAAATTGACTAATTTCAACAATCATAGTCAACTCACCCGAATTAAATGAAATCATTGTTTGCAAATTTAAGAGGTGATATTTTTGGTGGAATCACCGCGGGCATCGTTGCACTACCCCTGGCACTTGCCTTCGGAGTTGCCTCCGGATTAGGGCCCAGCGCAGGTCTTTACGGAGCTATTTTTCTCGGCTTTTTCGCTGCTCTGTTTGGTGGCACCGCAACGCAGATTTCAGGACCTACAGCGCCGATGACGGCAATCAGCACAATCCTTGTTGCCACCATCCTACAGGCCAATGACGGTGACATAACCCGATCGATGCCGATCATTCTTACGGTTTTCATCATGGCCGGGGGAATGCAGATTGTAATTGGAAGCATGGGTCTGGGCCAGTACATCAAATATATCCCCTACCCCGTGGTCTCCGGCTTCATGACGGCTATCGGCCTTATCATCATCATCACGAACCTTTTGCCCATGGTCGGCTATTACGTCGAAGACGATCAGGCTCGAATTGAAGAGTATAAACCTGAAGCCGAGGAGCTTCTGCTGGAGCACATTCTCCAGGAAGAGGCCGAAGAAGGTCTCCTGGTGCTTGAAGATTTCAGGGAGACCATCGAAAGGGGTGAGAAAATTACGGAAGAAGAAATCTACAAGGAGGCGGGCATCCTGGCAAAAAAGGAGAATTCAGGAGTAATTGGCGCGATCCGAAGTTTGCCGAGAGCCCTGCAGGACATCAACTACACAGAGCTCATTCTCGCCTTGCTGACCATCATTATCATCTACGGGTTCAAGCGGATAACAACTACCATTCCTTCTACCCTCGTGGCGTTGGTCCTGGTTTCAGGGGCTTCCATATTGATGGGGCTCGATTACAGGCCCATTGAGGAGATCCCGAGCGGCTTTCCCGTGTTTCGAAGTGACATCTTCACTGAATTCCAATTCGGTTCTTTATCCCGATACGTTTTTACGGCGATAACGCTGGCTTTTCTGGGTGCGATTGACTCGCTGCTGACCTCGGTCGTTGCGGACAATATGACCAAAACCAGTCACAAACCCAACAAGGAACTCATCGGCCAGGGCATCGGCAACACCATTGGCGCTCTGTTTGGCGGACTTCCGGGTGCCGGAGCCACCATCAGGACAGTTGTAAACATCAATGCCGGAGGCATCACCAAGATATCCGGGATGATCGCAGGTCTTTTCCTTCTTGTAATTTTACTTGCTCTGGGGCCTTTGGCCTCAAAAATTCCTGCTGCCGTGCTTGCGGGCATTCTGATCACGGTGGGAATTGGAGTCATGGATTACAAAGGATTGAGGGCTATACCCTCAATGCCATATGCAGAGGTTCTGGTGATGATTGTTGTACTGGTCCTCTCTACGTTCTGGAACCTGGTCTATGCCGTGGGAATTGGTCTGGTGATTGCCTCTCTGGTTTTCATGAAGAAAATGGGAGATGCGACGGCCAGGCACTCCAATGTTAGAAGCCTGAAGACAGAAACGGCTTGGGCAGATGAAAGCATCTTCCCCAAAGAATGGATCGACAGGGTGTTCATCAAACACATCAAAGGGCCCATATTTTTTGGTTCGACCAGCTTCATTCAGGGTCTTGCCAAACAGATACCGGACGAGGCCACACATGTCATTCTGAGAATGGATCGCGTCCCTTATATCGACCAGTCAGGTTTGTATATCCTGGAGGATGTGCTGTTGGAACTCGAAAAGAAAGAAGTGCATGTATTGATAGTCGACATACAGCAACAACCCTTGTATCTCATGAAATCAATCGACATCATCCCTGATCTCATTCCAGAGGAGCACGTTTTCGAAAATTTCATGGACTGCACATCCTGGATCATCAGGCATGTGGAGAGGGATTAGAGCCATTTGACGTTTGATTTCATGACAATTGTCATAAAAATTCAGAGGGCTGAATTCTATCTTTATTAGGATAATCCGTAAAGAAATGAATTATGAGAAGAGGTTTCGCACTTATTCTGAGTCTTGTTTTTGTGTGGCAGGGCTTTGGCCAGGTGATAAGCGACCTGGACTGGGTTAGTCCGATGCATGAAGGATTGGCGGCAGTGAAAAAAGGAAACATGTGGGGCTTCATCGACAAGGATGGAGTCACGAAAATTGAGCCAAGAGAAGATCTCGTATCCTCGAATACAAGTTTTTATGGCGTTTCGGAAGACAGTGAAATGGAATATCCATTCTTTGTTGAAGGAAGATGTCTCATTGAACAAACTTTTGACGACATAAAATACTTTGGATTCATCGACAAGTCAGGAAAGACAGTTGTAGAACCAGGGTACGTAAACGCAACAAATTTCAGGAATGGCTACGCCATTGTAACCCAGTACAGCAAGCAGGTGCTTGGCAAAAATGAGCTGCTGGGCAAAGACGTTGTCAACTACCTGGCAGAGGAACTCGTCATTGATGACAAGGGCAATGTAGTTACTTCGCTCATGAACGCCAGAACGTTTGTTCCGAACAAGGTAAAAGGAAACCCGCCCGAAATGCATGCCTATTTCATTGGTGAAAGACTTGTTGCTGTCAAAGGGGATAGCGGCAAATGGTCGGTTTTAAAGTTTTGAGGAATAAGAATTAATGCTTTCGTTCAAGAATTACAATATCGCGGATTGGTTTTCCTTCTACAGGGTAGCCGCTTCGCCCTTCCTTCTATTGCTCGTTGCTCTTGGAGAAAGGGAGGCGTTCAGCTGGCTTCTATTGATCAGTTATTCTACGGACATGATTGACGGGTTTCTTGCCAGACGCCTTAAAATAAGCAGTTCCAGGGGCTCTCAACTTGATTCTTTAGGCGACCAGATAACCCTTGGAGTTGCCTTCATTGGGTTGTTGATATTCGAGAACGAGTTCATACTGGAGAACTACCAAATCATTTTGATCCCATTTGTTCTTTATTTTTTTCAGATGTTCCTGGCATTTAGGAAATACGGAAAAACAACGGCTTTCCATACCTACCTCGCCAAGCTTTCTGCAATCGTTCAAGGCGTGTTCATTTTATGGTTCCTTTTTTTCTCACCGGTGCTCTGGCTTTTCTATCTGATGATTGTTCTCGGCATTGTTGAGACGATTGAAGAGATTATTCTAATTTTGATGTATCCCAACTGGGTGGCGGGGGTAAAAGGACTATATTGGGCCTACCGTGACCGACGACGAACAAAAGCACACATGAAGCAAGAAAATCAATTATGAGGGCCGTCTCGAACAAAGAGGTATTGTTGCTTTGTGTAGCGATATTGGTTATTGACATACTGGCATTTTACTGGCTTCAGTCGATCACTCAACTCATCGGACTTGACTGGATGGTTTACCTGATCCATGGTCTCTTTTGGTTCTTCTCCATCGGACTGGTCAGTTCCATTGTCATTTTGAAGATTCGCCTGGACCGCATCCATCCACAAAGGAAGCACCTGCTCATAACCTCCCTTTACGGTTTGACCGTTTCCTCTTTTATACCGAAAGTCATTTTTGTCATTATCATCTCGGTGCTCTTTTTTACGAATTACGCCTTCTCACAACAAGAATCCCTGATCGTCATTCCCATAGTAGGCTTATTCTCAGGTTTTCTACCCTTTTTTGTCATCATGCACGCCATTTTCAGGGCTCTTTACCGATTCAAGGTCCACCATTCCAAAATAAGAACGGGGCACCTCAGTAAAGAGAACGGCAAACTCAAGATCGTGCACATTTCAGACCTGCACCTGGGAAGCTTCAATTTCAGGTATCACATCCTGGATCGCGCCGTCAAGATCATCAACCACATTCAACCGGATCTGATTCTGTTCACGGGAGATCTTGTCAATAACTTTGCCTGGGAACTCAAGGGATGGAGCGAGGTTCTTCAGAAGCTCGAGGCCGTGCATGGCAAATATGCTGTGCTGGGCAACCATGACTACGGAGATTACAGCAGCTGGAAAACCGAAGAGCTCAAGATAAAAAACTTTGAATCGATCAAATATTTCTATAGAAAAATCGGTTTCAGACTCCTACTGAACGAATCTGAAACCCTGTCCTTCAAGGGTGCTGACCTCGGAATCATTGGCGTTGAGAACTGGGGACACCCCCCTTTCCCGCAACACGGCGATCTCAACAAGGCGCTTGAGGGCCTGCCCAAGTCCGACTTGAATATCCTGCTCTCGCACGATCCGACTCACTGGGCGGAGGAAGTGGTTGGTGTGACAGATATTTTTCTTACCCTCTCGGGACATACCCACGGAATGCAGGCCGGGGTCAATCTTAAGAACAAGCAGTGGAGCCCGATCAAATACAAGTACAAGCATTGGGCTGGCCTCCACAAGGAAGGGAATCAATACCTGAATGTCAATCGTGGCCTGGGGTGGCTGGGATTTCCCGGTAGATTGGGAATGCGTCCTGAAATTTCCTTTATTGAGATTTTGCCGAAGTCCTGATTTCTTTCTGCAGTTCTTTGCAGGCCGCTTCATAGCCTATCTGATAGATGTCTTCCAGCTTGTTGACGTCCAAAAGACCATATTGCACCAATTTTGGCGGCCGGATGAGAACATCACAGGCTTCAAACTTGCTCCTCGACCTTTTTGAATAATTGATTCGAATGGCGCGCTCCAAAACGTTTACGGAGTATTTGAGACTCTCAGCCTGAATCGTATCCAGTGGACTGACATAAATTCCAACCAGGCAATCCACCTCCGACTTAATGGGGTCGATCGGAAAATTGTCAAGAATACCTCCGTCTGCATACAATACCTCATCAATACAAACCGGAGAAAAGAGTCCGGGAAAAGCTGAGGAGGCCAAAAGCGGACGTATCAACTCCCCTTCCGAAAATACGCGCTTTTCTCCCTTGAGCATGTCGACAGCAGTCACATAAAGCTTCTTCTTGAGGCTACGGAAATCGTCCAGCCTGAAATACTTGATAAAATCCTTAAAAAACTTGTCAGTGTCAATAAAACCCGGCTTGCCAAAAGCAAACCGACTGATGTGAAATAAGGGAGTTTCGGCGAAAAACCGTTTCATTTCGGCCGGGCTGTAACCGTGACAGTAAAGAGCGCCCACAACAGCCCCTGCACTGGAACCCGAAACGACTTCAGGAAAAATACCATGCTCCTCCAGAGCCTGGATGGCCCCGATGTGGGCCATGCCTCTGACCCCACCTCCTGACAAAACCAATCCTGTCTTCTTCCTGCTAACTTCCATATCCTTCATTCGGTGTTTGCTTTATTGATTTTTCTTAGCTCTCTTTGCTTCCTTCTTCTCTTCATGAGACTTTGTTGAGCCATCTAGCCATGACGCTGACAGTGTATCCTTGCCCATAGGCTTGACCAACACCTTCGGTCTGCCATCCACCAATCTGGTCAACGATATCAGACGGACACTCAACTGCACGAAGACGATCCCGCATGGAGTGCCGAAAGCTA
>JAUIKV010000135.1 GCA_030430615.1 Bacteroidia bacterium | reverse complement strand
AATGTGCTCATAATCTATCTCTACCAGGGATTTGTCAAATTCTCCGCCTGAGGTCTGCACAATTGGCCTCAGCATGCCTTCACTCTGCTTCTGTGGCGGAGACACCATAAAACGGACCACAATTTCATCGCCTTTGCTATTCGAATCAAAGGAGTGGCTTTGGGGTTCCACTGCCCATCCTTCCGGTGCTTCAAGTCTCACCGTACCAGAGATTCCATCTTTGTGAGGATTGACGACGACGGGAATCTCACGGGGTGAATTGTCATCGAACAAAACCACTTTCGATCGAATCGAAGAGGAAACTTCCGGAACGATTTCAAAGGGCTGATAAACCTCTCCCCGTACCGGATCATTGTATTTGTATACCAGGTCTTTTTCAAATCCTATGCTTTGACCTTCGATCTCGAGGTTGAAGCGAAGACGAAGCTGTCTGGGCGTGACCGGCTCTCCGATCATTTCCCGGTCAGCGACATTGTACATGCCCAGGCTCCAGGGTTGGTCCAACCAGTAGGGTGAAGTCAAGCCTAGATCTTCATCCAGCTGAACCGTCATCTTCTCCTTGTAACTCGTGTTGAAGGACAGCTCTTTTTCGAAGCTCTGCTCCTTCTCTTCGGGAAGAATCGAAACTGATTTGAGGTTGACATCAATGGGGCTTCGGTTAATTGCCTCCAGACTTACTTCGAGCGTCTCGCCAACTGAGGAATACGATTCGGCTGACACGCCTTCCAGGTAAAGACCCAGGCATGCGGCAATGATCTCTTTGATCTGCTTCGTTTTGAACTTCCTCCAGTGCTTGTCTTCCAACTGGGTGATCAGCTCATATGCCTCCATAAGCGCCGGAACACTTTTAGAGGGGTTTTCAAAATCGTAGTCCTCCTGAACTTGTTCCAGAATCACCTGAATCTCCTTTCCTCCCTTCACCCGAGACCAGGTCGTGTTTATGCCTTCGAAAATATCAGATTTCTCACGGGGCATGTTCCCTTTGAGCAACTGCAGATATTCCTTTTCCGTTCCACGGGTTCCTGTGCTGCCAAACCCCTGGGATTTGTGCATGCTTCGGCTCAGAGCCGCAATCTCAGAATTGGAAAGTCCCTGCCCCTGGTAATAAGTGCCGATGTCCACCCAAAGCATATCAGACTTGTCTACCTCTTCAAACTTTTCCCGGCTTCCGTAGAACCACCAATGTGTGTTAAAGAAAATCCGCTTGGGCTTCCAGGGTGCAAAACCCGGGGTTTCGTAATCCTCGTCTGGAGCCAGATCAAAGGCCTCCAAACTCAACATGGCCGAGGAGGTATGATGCCCATGGGTGCTGCCCGCAGACTCAGCATTGAATCGATTGATGATGATATCAGGCTGGTACTCGCGCATGACCCGAACCACATCGTTGAGCACTTCTTCCTTGTTCCATAACTCCAGGGTCTCATCCGGGTGCTTTGAGTATCCGAAGTCATTCGCTCGTGTAAAAAACTGCTCCCCTCCATCGGTCTGTCGGGCCCGGAGAAGCTCATTGGTTCGGATGACCCCGAGAAGCTCTCTGATTTCAGGACCGATGAGATTCTGACCCCCATCTCCACGGGTAATCGAGAGGTACGCTGTGCGTGCATGTACCTCGTTGGAGAAATAGGAGATCATGCGCGTATTCTCATCATCAGGATGTGCAGCCAGGTACAGAACCGTGCCTAAAAAATTCAATTTTTCAATTTCGTGATAGATGTCACTCGAACTGAGCTTAGCCGGGGTCTGCCCCTTTCCAACAGCGGATAGAAACAGCGAGATTATCAGGGATAGTAAGAGTCTTTTCATATAGGGTGGTTTTCACGCTAAGCCCATAAAACCATGGCCGAACGAATACGCGCAAATCTAAAAAATAATCGTCTTGCCCCGGATTATTTATGAAAATCTTAACACGGTTCGTGTTGATATCCTTGGCAAATAAATTTTCACCGTTCGGGTTTAAAATAATATATTTGTATCCCTGCGATCAGGTCGCCGGACCGAACAATGACGCAGTGCAATACAAACATACAATTGTAAAGAATGAAATTTATAGTTTCCAGTTCACAGCTTTTAAAGCAACTGCAAATTCTTGGGGGTGTCATCAACTCGAACAACACCCTGCCGATTCTCGATAATTTTTTATTCGAGCTATCCAATAACGAGCTCAGAATCTCGGCCTCAGACCTGGAGACTACCATGAGTACCTCCCTTGAAGTTGAAGCTGACGAAACGGGAGCCATTGCCGTACCCGCACGACTTCTGCTTGATATTTTAAAGACCTTTGCCGAGCAACCACTGACTTTCAAAGTTGAGGACAACCATACGATCGAAATCAGTTCGGACAGTGGTAAATACGCTCTTGCCTATGCTGACGGGGAGGAATTTCCCAAAGCCGTGGAACTGGATTCGCCAAGCAGTGCCATTCTGCAAGGGGACATCCTTGCCACTGGGATCTCGAAGACGATATTTGCCTCGGGCAATGACGACCTGAGACCGGTTATGAGTGGAGTATTCTTTCAATTGAATCCGGAGAGCCTGATTTTCGTCGCTACGGACGCACACAAATTGGTCAAATACGAAAGAAAGGACATCAAAGCGAATGAGGCGGCAGAATTCATCATGCCCAAAAAGCCATTGAACCTGCTCAAAAACATTCTTTCGGGCAGCGATGATGAAGTGAGGATTGAATACAATGACACAAACGCCCGATTCACTTTCGGCAACAGCGTGCTTATTTGCAGACTGATCGATGGAAAGTATCCGAATTACGAGGCGGTTATTCCAAGAGAAAACCCAAACAAGCTTACCCTGGACAGGAGCTCCTTTTACAACTCAGTGCGCAGGGTTTCGATCTTTTCGAGCAAAACCACCCACCAGATCCGTTTGAAAATGGCGGGAACAGAGTTGAAGATTTCGGCCGAAGATCTGGACTTTTCGAACAAAGCTGACGAAAGACTTCAGTGCAGCTATGAGGGAGATGACATGCAAATTGGTTTCAACTCTCGTTTTTTAATGGAAATGCTGAACCATTTGAACTCGAACGAGATTCTTTTAGAGATGTCCTTGCCTAATCGTGCGGGCATTCTCACCCCTGTGGATGGGCTGGAAGAAGGTGAAGAAATCACCATGCTTGTAATGCCTGTCATGCTGAGTAATTGATCAGGTCAACAGGGCTAATTTATTGTATTTCTTGACCTTAGTCTTACCATAAATTTGGAATTTCGGTTTCATATGCTTATCTTGCACCTCAGAAAATAGTTGAATCCCCCTAGTATTCAATTTATTTTTTAGTGAAACTGATGGACTTACAACCAGCTTAAACTCTGGTTTTCAGTCACTTGTTTATTTATGCAAGGAAGTGGAACGGAAATAAATGCCTATGAAAAAAAGATTACTCCTCCTACTAATTTTATTGGTCACATTTTCTTTGTCCTATGGTCAGATGGACTATTCTGAAGTGCATTTCAGAAGTTACATCTACAAATACAAGGAAGATCAACCTCGTACCTCAGAGATTGGAATTGAAAAAGAATTCCTCGAAGAGATTGTCTTTCTCCTGGGTAAGGATATCTATACCCGTCAAGAGCTTGAAGAAATCGTATACAAGACCTGGCTCGCCATGGAAAATCCAAAGGTATTTGATTATGTGTACAAGGATTTTGCTGTTTCTTCGAACAAGAACTGGGGAAGTGAGAATGAGAATGGAGAAATCGTTCTGGAGCCGAATCCCTATCTAACCGACTGGACAGTAAGCGATGACGAATACCCTTACTTTCAATTGGCACTGAACAAGATACTGGAGCATTTCCAACTCATGACCTATGGAGACGACGCGGAAAGCGTAGCCAATTCATTTAACAACCTTTTAATTACAAGGGACTTTGAACTCAAAGAGCCCCGGGATGACGACTGGGCTTACTCTTACCTTGAAACCGTTAACCAGGACCTGGCGCAACAAGGTCTGGTGGCGCTCGTTACCAAAGGCTATTATAACATTGTTGTTTGCGACCTTGAGAGCAAGGAAAAGCTCACAGGTTTGTTTGAAAAATTCAAGTGGGAATTGGTTCAACCCTAAATTCCTGCTGAAGTTCCCCTCATTGATATCTGCTTTTAGAAATAAAAGCAGATTTTTTTTTATTAATTTAGCCAATAAAAGGGGGTTCATTTCGTTAAAAAACCAAACGAATTCGAACGTTAAACACTATCAACGGTGAAAAAGGTCGCTTTTCTGATTTTCTTCCTGCTCTGTGGAATTGGCGCTTTTTCTCAACAAAAGGATTACACTGAGATAAAGTTCAAGAGCAAGCTGCGGCATTACACCAAAGTCAAGCCCAAAACAAAAGAATTTGGCATTAACAAGGCCCTATTTGACGAATTGGCCGACAAGCTCACCATGGATGCTTATGACGACAAGGAAAAGGCCGTGTTGGCCAATAAGTTGTGGTTAGCGGTTTCCGATCCTCAAAAATTCGACTTTGTCTACAAAGATTATTCCCTGAATACCATCAAGAATTGGGGGGTCAAGATCAAATTTGAGGATCCAAATTTCGAACCTAACCCCTACCTGGCCAAATGGACCGTAACAGGTGATGAATTCTTATATTTCCAGTGGGCGGTGACACAGATTTTGACCTTTGAAGGACTGATGGCCTATAGTGAAAAGGCCAAAGTCGCCCAAAAAGCCATACATGAGCTCGTGGTGATCAAGCATTTGAACTTCTATGCTCCGCGACCGGACGAATACGCTTATGACTATTTGCACCGCAACAATTCCTTGCTGGCAAGGAAAAGCCTGGTCATTTTGATTTACAACTACCATTTTGACTACCTGGTGTGCCGATTGGACGAGAAGGATCGCGTCATAGAACTCCTGGGAAAGCTCAGATGGGAGTTTGTGGTGCCTTAAAAGAATCTATTCCTCTATGGCAAAGGCATCTACTGGTTCATTGAACCCTATATACAATACACAAGGATCCTTACTGACGCATTTGGCTGTATGAGGCTTTTTCGCGGGACCAAAAGCGTAATTGCCCAGCTTCATTGTTGAAGTTTCTTCTCCCTTGTAGGTCACTTCCAATTTACCAGATAGTAGGACCATTCTCTCGGCAGAGCTGTGCCAGTGATTGGGAATGGATGATTTCCCGTTTACCCGGAATAACACATCGGCCTTCTCCTGAGATGGATCTCCGTGTAATACGGCAATATTGCATCCCTCAGGCATAAAAGGAGGGCAAGGACCCCATTGGAGAGTCTCGTCATCGATTGATTTCAATATCGAGTTTTCCATGTCTGCACTATCTCCTTTCTGCGCCGTAGCGGTAGAAACAAGGAAAAGAGCCAAAAGCATAAATGATGACGCCACTTTCTGAAATAATTGTAAGGTTTTCATAGTTCAAGTATTAAGTTATTAATTGATTGAAGGATTGTGATCTTTTCAGTCTTGTACAATTCGAGAATCAGGTCCTCATGTGTGAACTAAAATAAGGCTGAACATTTGAATCGATCATAAAAATAGGATCAAAAACCTGTAAAATTGATTCACTGGCTATTTGACCAATTTTGAGGGAAGAATACCGTAGGCCTGGGAAAAACACTTGGAGAAATACGCAGGGCTGTTAAAGCCTGTGTCAAACGCAATTTCAGATATGTTTCCTTGTTTTCTGAGAAGAAGCTCAAGGGCTTTTTCGAGGCGATAGTCTTTCAAAAAGCCATTAAGGGATCTACCTGTCAAACCTTTTACTTTTCTGTAAAGCTGGGCTTTGCTGATCCCCAGATCTAAGCTGAAGTGCTCAACCTTCAAATCGGCCCTGGCATAAGATTTCTCGAGAAAGTCTATCAGTGCATTCAGGAATCGCTCTTCCTCCGGGTTTAAGGCTCGAATGCCCTCACCAGGAAGAGTTGTATTCTGATTTTCGCTTTCATAGAGGTACCTTAGTTCGGAATTAATGATAATCTTACCTTTTACAGCGCTGCAGAGTCTATCAGCCTGCTCAATGGTTTCTTTGAACAAACCTTCGTCATGTTCAAATGGCAGACCCGAGCTAAGTCCTATTTTAATTTCCAGATTTTCAGATGATGTCTTGTTTTTATCATATGTGGTGTTCACTCTATTGACATGATCTATGAGATTACGGGCGCAATTCAGGCCCTCAGATACGGAGCGAAATGAAATAAGCTGCCTGGACCCCTCTGACTGCACCAGTGAGCCGCCAAAGTCATTTACTATTCCTGATAATGCCTCGTTCCAAGCGGCAGGATTCATTTTGTGCTCTTTTTGTTTATTGGCCCCCAGGTCTGGCATATCACTGGTTAATCCATTTTTGTGCTTGTCGGAAAGACTGGGGGTTCTCCTGATGACCATTAAAACCCGAAATGCAGGATCATTGATGATGTTCAGGTCGGTGTTGCGAGCTTTGACCGGATCCTCAATGCGCCCGAGAAAAGACTCAACAATGCTGGGCTCCACTTCAATGATCTGATTGGCCACAGCTCCGTGCGCCTCATTGTGCATGTCTTGCAAAGCTTTTTTGTTTGGCGCCTGAATGAGGCAGAAAGCAGTATTCCTGACCTCATCGAACCAATAGGTCATCCCCTTGCATCCGAATTTATGCTCAATCTTCAAATCCTCCTGATGGAGTCTGGCTACTTCCTCGGCTGTCACTGATTCGGGCAGGTCATGGCGATCCATGAAAATAGGCATAGTAAGTCGATTTTAATTGATTGACAACGTGATTGTTGTACTAAGATAACAAAAAAGCTCGAAATGTTTAAGTATTTGATTTTATAAGAGTTAAATAGCTAAACATTGGGTGCAGACAGACTTGTTTTTAAAACACAACTGAAATAAAAAAGAAAGCCGCCCGAAGGCGGCTTTGAGGGTTAGTTTATTTTGGTAAAATTATTCTAGTATTTGATG
The DNA here is from genome assembly GCA_030430615.1 of Bacteroidia bacterium. Taxonomy (GTDB): domain Bacteria; phylum Bacteroidota; class Bacteroidia; order Flavobacteriales; family Flavobacteriaceae; genus Lutimonas. The sequence continues at coordinate 154 of JAUIKV010000135.1, read as the reverse complement.
GACTTTTTATTCACTAGACTTCCATCTTCAAGCTGGGCTTCGATAAAGAGAATTGACCCGTCTTTAACTCCTTCCGTACTCAATTGGAAGGATTTCTGCTTAGGAGCCTTTTGAATGATCATTCTACCCAACATATCATATACCTTGATGTCCT
>JAUIKV010000134.1 GCA_030430615.1 Bacteroidia bacterium | reverse complement strand
GAAATTCCATATAGTTCCGGGCAATCCCGCTGAAGGATTTGAGAATGAGACCATGGAAATGGCGGCCAAGACCTGGACGGGAGAATGGTGGAAACACGGCGGGGGAGGAAATGCCTGGCACGGGTTTACCTATGACCCCGAGCTGGATGTGCTCTACATTGGCACCGGAAACGGCTCTCCCTGGAATCGCAAGATTCGAAGCCCAGAGGGTGGTGACAACCTCTTTCTCTGTTCTATCGTAGCCCTCAACCCCAATACAGGGGAATACCTATGGCACTATCAGACGACCCCAGGTGAAACCTGGGATTACAATTCCAACATGGATATTGTGCTTACCGAACTGGAGATTGAGGGCAAGACCGTGAAGGCCCTGCTTCATGCTCCCAAAAACGGGTTTTTCTATGTCATCAACCGGGAAACGGGCAAGCTGATCTCAGCGGAGCCATTTGTCGAAACCACCTGGGCGAGCAAGATCGATCCTGAAACCGGACGTCCCGTCGAGGTACCCGGGTCGCGCTATGAAACAGATCGCGCCGTGATTACTCCGAATCCATGGGGTGCACACAGCTGGCATGCGATGTCTTTTAATCCAAAGACAGGACTTGCATACATTCCTACCCTGCATTCTGCTGTTGGATTCTCTGACAAGGGCATAGATCTGAAGACCTGGCAGGCGAAAGAATTCGAAGGAGGAATAGGGGTGCATATGGATTTTGATCCTCGCGACAATCCGCGTAACTACCCCGCCTCACTGACCGCCTGGGATCCTGTAAAGCAAGAATTGGCCTGGTCGGTTCCTCAGGAGACTTTTTGGAATGCCGGGACCCTGACCACGGCTGGCAACTTGCTCTTCCAGGGTCGTTCTGACGGCAATCTTCTGGCCTACGATGCTCAAACCGGAGAAGTCATTTGGACGAAAAATTTGGGTCTGGGAATTTCAGCAGCACCCATAACTTACAAGATCAACGGAAGGCAATACATCTCGATCCTGGTGGGCTTTGGAGGGGGTTATGCGGCTCTGGGAGGCCAGGAAGCCTATGAGCTGGGCTGGTCGTATAAGACTCATACACGCAGATTGGTGACTTTTTCACTGGAAGGTGATGATGAAATGCCCAACTTGCCGCCACCGCATTTCCCAAAGCCGATCGTAGATCCAGACTGGAAGATCGACAAGGATCTGGCTAATCTCGGGGCACAAGAATTCGGAAAGTGTTCGGGATGCCATGGAGGTGGGATGTATGCGGCCGGCATGGCACCCGATTTGAGAGCTTCCAGTATACCCTTGGAGTTCAGCTCTTTCAAAGACATCATAAAAGATGGCAGTCGCAATGCCTTTGGAATGCCTGCCTTTCCTGACATGACGGATGAGCAGCTCGAGGCTCTGCAGCATTATATCCGTCAACGAGCCGAGGAGACTCTTCCGGATTATGAAGAGCTATTGAAGAAAAAAGAAATGGCATTGAATTAGTCAGGAATCCGGGAAGTCTCATATATTCGCTCAAGAACTACTTAAATATTGAACGAAATGCAACGCCTTGGAACAGGTCCAACTATTGTAAATATATTTCTCTCCCTGATTTTTATTGTTTTTGCCTTTGTGCAACTCAATGATCCCGATCCGGTCATATGGTTTTCCATCTACCTCTTGACTGCTGCGCTATGCACCCTCAGTATTTTTCGAAAAATACCCTTGGTATTGCTTTATGGCTTCGGTCTTGTTCTGCTTTTTTACGCAGCCACACACCTGGAATACGCTCTCGAATGGATGATGTCAGACAATAAAGGAGAGCTTTTCGGGGAAATGCAGGAGGATAAGCATTATCTGGAAGGCACCCGAGAGTTTTTGGGCCTCTTGATTGCCATTTTTGCAGTTATCCACTTAATCTTTTACAACAGGAAGTCACAATCAAAGTAGAAATCCCGAAATTTCTCCATGGTGAAGAATTCCCGGGATTCTGCTAATCACCGATTACAATGATTTCTATCGGTCTAATTCTTATACACCTGTAAATTTCCTTCTCCGTCGAGCCACATTTCTTTTTTCCAAATGACTGATTTGTAGAAGCCTGGTTTATCTGTAAGCTTGTTCAATTCGTCCATTCCTTCCTGAGGGTACTGAACATCCTCAATGTTCCAGGAATTATAAATATCACTAATATTTTTATAGGCATCAGCCGTATAACAGTTCCATTTGTAGGCATGTCCTCTTGGATTAAGCATAACGGCAGTCATCCAACCAACTTGTTTTGTATTGTTCTCCTTCATATGCTTCTCAAAGAAAGGTTTAAAGTGTTTTTCCTGAAGATCCAAATATGCTCCTGTGCCATTCGCCCTGGCATAATTGTGAACCAGATAATTGAAATCGGCATTTTCGCTCCAAACGGAGTTCGTTCGATGCAAGAGAGCTGTGCCGACTTCAAATTTTTCCTGTGTGAGACGTTCTTTCATCTTGTTCTGGGCGCCGACGTCCATAGAAGACATGACTTCTTCGATGGCTTTGGTGTAATTTGCGTTCATGTTGTCCAGGTTTTCAAAAGATCCAACACCGAGATAGAAATAAATGTTCGGATCACTGGCCAGCCCTCCTACACGAGAAAGCATTGCCCATCCTGTGATCTTTTTCTGCTTCAAAAGATTACCGTGAACCTTTGACCAGAAGTCTGCTTCGTTGCTTTTGAAAAGCTCCATGTCATCAGCAGGCACGTTCCTGTATGAATAGAAAAACAAATCTTCCTGAGAGAAGGCCGCAGTAGTGACGAAAATAGCGATGAGTAAAAGTAGTCGTTTCATAGGTTTGATTTTAGGATTTGGTTCATTGAATATTGATACTTGTTACAGTAAAATAGAGTACCAAGTTTAATAAATCCCTTTATCTAAAACCAATCATTAAGGACGATGGGGGTTATATACTTTTCGAAAGAGTCGATTTTCTTTCCGAAAGAGAAACAAAAAACCCATCCTTTTAAGAGAATGGGTTCTGATTTTAGGGAGAATTGAATGTTATTCTATAGAGCCTCTTCGCCTTCACCAACAGGTTCTTTTCCTGTTCGGATAAAGCCGAGGTTTGTCTTCGGGCTGTAACTGAAATAAATCGGTTTTTCATTTCTCAATATATCGAGAATATTCGCATACATCGAGATGGGATAGCGCAGATAAACCAGGCCGAATTTTTCATCGTGGTAGTTCTCAGGAAGCGTTCTTTTCTCAGAGTAGAAATTCAGTTGAACCAGGAAATCGTCATCGTGATAGCATTTGATGATTGCACGAGGGTAAATTTTGTTTCTTTCTGTTTTACCCGACTGGAAGTGCACCCAATATTGGTTTATTTCTCTATTAATCTGACTCATAGTTTAAGAAGTGTTGATTTGGTTAATATTTAACTCTGCCTAAAGTTAGAGAAATTTTGTGAAATTTCACGCTGGAAGACAAAATTGGCAAATTCACCGGAAAATCATTCCAGGTTGGCGTAATCATATTGTATAGGAACGAGGTTGACATCGATGACAATCGTCTTCAGCGTATTGTCCGCGATGTAGCGAACTCGAATGACATGGTAATCCATTTTGTCTTTCATGTCACTGCTCAGACCCAGGGCTTTCCATTTTTTCATGGTTTTGACCTTTACGATCTCTACCTGTTGCTTTTCCATTCTTTCAATGGCCGCTTCTATTTTTCTGGCACCAAATTCATCGCCTTCTTTGGTCCGGACATGTTGCGCATTGATTGATAAGTGGGATACTAATAAAGTGCATGAGAGCACAAGAAGCAATTTTTTCATAATGAGGGGGATTATGACTATGTGGTGTAAAGTTAAGAAAAATAAATCTTATCGATGATTAAATGATTATCATCATTGAATTTCAAATATCCTTCCATTACTTTTATTGGATTAATCGAAAAGGTATGAAACGACAAAAGATCAATTTGAAATCGCTTAGAACTGTTGCGTTGGGATTTGGAATTCTTTTCCTGATGACCGGATGCGCCTCGTCTGTTTCCGTCGATCAATGCATTGATAATGATCTCTTTGGGTTTTGGGGAGGTCTATGGCACGGAATCATAGCTCCGATCTCCTTTATTTTAAGCCTGTTTATGGATGACGTTGCCATGTACGCTGTTAACAACACAGGCAGCTGGTATGACTTCGGATTCGTTCTGGGAGCCGGAATTCTATTTGGAGGAAGCGGAAAGGCCAGCTAAACTTTTTTCCGGTTTCAGTTTTTTTCGGTCATTGACGTAGTACATTTTCATGTTACCGTGATTCTTAACGTCGATCTTGCCGCGGAAGGTGCAATCATACTGGTCCTTGACCAACTCATAGGTGTTTTCCGAGATGTTTATTTTTCCTGGTTTGGAACTGGATTCCATGCGAGCTGCAACGTTGACGGTGTCTCCCCAAATGTCATAGGCGAACTTTCGGGTACCGACTACTCCAGCAACCACAGGGCCGGTATTGATACCTATTCGAATATCAAAATGAGCAATTTCCGGATCATTCTTTTTTTCCGCAGATTCCATAAATTTCAAAATTTCCCGGGCAGCTGCGATTATTTTCCGCGGATGATCTTCAGAAGGGAAAGGAAGCCCTCCGGCACACATATAGGAGTCTCCAATGGTTTTGATCTTTTCCAATCCGTATTTGCCTATGATCTTATCAAACTCAGAAAAGTAATAGTCTACACTGGTGACGAGTTTTTCAGGTGAGAAGTCTTGTGACGTCAAGGTAAAGCCTTGGAAGTCTGTAAACATTACAGATACAGACTCAAATCGCTTGGCCTTGACTTTGCCTCTTTCCTTCAGTTCCTGTGCGGTGTCAGCAGGAAGAATGTTCAACAACAACATTTCTGATCGGTTTTTTTCAACTTCGATGATTCTGTTGGTTCTATTGATGTACCTTGATCGTCTCATCACGCCGATGACCACAATTGTGAGTAGGAACAGAGCAATACCCGTCGCCCAGGTTATAATGTTTTGGGTTTTTCTTTGCTGATTGAGCAGATCCACCTCCAACTGCTTCTGAGAAACCTCAAATTCAGTTCGGATATCGGCCATTTTCTGTACGGAAGGAATATTGGTCAGGCTGTCTTTATAGGCCACATGATCCTTAAAATATTTGTAGGACCCTATCGTGTCTCCCATGGCCTCATAGATCTCGGCAATTTTCAGGTTTCCTTCACTGAGCTGTTGTTTGAGGCCGAATTCCTGGGCAATGTCTATGCTCTGCAACGAGAAAGAAAGCGCATTGGAATAATTGCCCATGTTCAGATAGATATCTGAGATGTAATTCAGGTAGGCAGAAATGCCGTAGGAATCGCCCAATTCTGTCAAAATGACAACTGCACTATTCATGTAGTCCTGTGCTTCCTGGCTTCTTCCCTGAAGGGCATATGAGATTCCTATGTTTCCTTGGGAATAGGCGTTTCTTAAATCATCTTTCAGGGCTTTTGATATCTCCAGCGCCTCTTCCAGAAAAACCAGGGCGGAATCCGGCTTGTTCATTTGATTATAGACGTCACCCATATTGATAAGCGCACTCGCAACACTTATCGAATCTTGTTTCTTTCTGAGTCTTTTGACAGAGGACTGGTAATATTCAAGAGCACTGTCATTGTTTCCCATCACCAGATAAACATCGGCAATATTGAGTTCTGACTTACCAATCATGCCCTGTTCTTTGAGTTTCACAGCTATCTCATTGGCATGAAATAAATTCTCCAAGGCCAAAGGAAGATTCCCTTGAAGACGAAGTGCCTGACCCTTGCCAATAAACCCCTCAACGACATAACGAGGTTCTCCTGCTTCTTCCGCGCGCTGAATCAGCTCATCGCAATAGAGAATTACCTCTTTGGGATCAGGATGTTCATCTATGAGCAGCTCTAAGATCTTCAAATGATCTTTTTCGTCAAACGAACCTGCCCTATGAATCGCGTCCAAGCTGTCTGCAAGAAATTGATTCTGTCCTAAGACAGAAGCACAGCAGAAAAAGAAAAAGCCCAAACTAAACCAGGCTTTCTTCTTTAAAAAGCTCGTGATGAGAGTCTGGGTCATATCTAATTATCTGGATCTTACTATGGGATCAATTTTATAAAGTCTACCTGTACTGTTGATCTTAAAGCGAATTTCGTATTTGTAGGGTTGGTCATCTGGGGTTGCCCTTTCAACTCTACCTTGCACTGTTGTCTCTCCGGAGAGTTCCTCTCCGTTAAACACATTCACGCCTCCCTGATATTTGATCATGAATACATCAATTGAGTCACCCTCAGAGGTAGACTGACCCACCCAGGTAATGGTTTCCCCGACGCTGGCATAAGTTGTGAATTCTTCAGGGTTGACATCTTCTCCACCTAGAAAATAGCAGGCTGCGGTTGCCCCCGACTCATCTATTGTGGCAGGGTTGCAGATTAGCGTTACCGTTTGTTGGCCATAAGCAAAGCCCGCCAGGATTAAAAAAAACACAAGAGTCAGAATCGGTTGATTGGATTTCATAATGAAGAGGGTTTAAGGTTAATTAGGTTAAAATTAGTTTGATTAGAATTCATTCAAAAGTCCTTTGGGATGAATGGTATTATTTTTTGTCCAAAGAACGGGTAAAATTTATCCAATGGAATTAGACAAATTGCTTAAGAATGAACTAAATATAGCTATTTTAATTCACAGCGGTCATATTTTGGATGACTCTCCAGTTGATTTTCAACAAAAAAGCCCTCGCATGGAGGGCTCTGATCAAAGTCGTGTATTTCAATATTTAGTTCACAGGAACCTGTAGCTCAATGCTTCCTGCATTTGTGATTTGTCCTGCTACTATTTTCACCGGAGAAGGAGAAACGTATGGGATATAATCCAGAGTCTCAATTCTCAATGTGTAGTCACCCGGTGAGAGTCCCTGGACCATGAATTTTCCCTCTGCGTCGGTCAGGGTTTCTGTGACATATTCGTCTTCTGAATTATAGATCCCGACCACTACTGCTTCCTGTGGAAAAAGCTCCGTGCTCTCATCGCCAATCAGATCTGCGACAACAATTCCGGAAACCGAACCAGAATTGACCTCGGCATTGGCTCTAATCACTGGTTTGAGAATGTACTGCCCCGAATTACCG
>JAUIKV010000133.1 GCA_030430615.1 Bacteroidia bacterium | reverse complement strand
ACGTCCCAATCGAGTATAAAAGTGTATGAAAACCCTGGATCGAGCTCCTGGTTGAGCTTGATTTTAAGCCCTGATTGTTGAGCGCTTGGGGTTTTAAGCGGGATCAGATCCTCCTGGCCTTCAAGCTTGAGCGTATTGTTCTCACTCAGCACCAGTCGAATCTGTTGCATCCATCCGGAGGGTATGACCTCATCGGATAAAAGAAGCTCATTTCCAGCGATGAGCTCTGTCAGATCTGTTCGTATTGGGTACCCTTCTTCCGGGGTAAAGCTTTGCCACCCTGTGTCTTCCTCAGAGCTGTTGTACTGAATGTCGATGATTTCCACATTGACCTCATCGTAAACGCCTTCGGCGTCAACAAGCTTGAGAATCACCCGGGAGCTGTTTTCCGGATCGGTTGTCTTGTCATCGCTGCAACTGATCGATACAAGCGCAATGAACAGCACTCCGAAAAATAGGTTTGCAATTTTTTTCATAGCAAGAATTTTGAAGTTAATTTCTCTTTTTCGAATGTAAATATAGAATGGGTTTCTGAAGAGAATCTTAAGTTCACCCATCATGATATCCTGACAGATTCCCTCTAGTATCAATCTATTCAAATAATTAGCTATATTTACCCATAGCGCTTTTGCTAACTAAGAACAATCAACCATGAGCCACGCCAATGCTTCCTTTTTTTTAAAGGGCCTGATCGTATTTGTCTTACTTCTTCTGACTTCATGCCTTAAAAAAGAGGCTCCGCCATTTCCCTATGGCAAAAAATATACGGTTAGTCCCACTAAGAAGCCATTTGAGTTTAGCCATGCGGACACAATTCAATGGCAGTCATTCGAGACAAAAACCTATGACGAATTGCCTTTAACTCGGTTTGATTGGGACAAGTTGGAGAGTAAGCGTCTTGAGATCGGATTTCCTTATCCTGTGCGAGGCAGTATGGATTTGATTCCGCTGAATTTGGATAGCATACCTTCTATGGATTTTGACCTTTCTTCATTTGAAAGTGAAAAACTCGATGTTCGTGTTGTCAGTATGGGTAAACCCGAAATCAATCCTGTTGGAAATGTGCCGAATCCGGCACAGGCGACTCGAGGTGTCCGATATGTTGATGATGGGTTTCTCCTTCCTAACTCGGCAACGTCCAGCATTTCGGCAAAAGATGGTTCGATCTGGATAGGAACTCAAGGAGGATATCTGGCCCGATACAATTCGGATCATATTACTCTCTATGGTCCTGAACAAGGTTTGGAAATAGGGAACATATCTTCTATCATAGAAGATTCTTCCGGTAGGCTTTGGTTGGGTTCCAATAGTGATAAAGTTGTCGTTATGGACCTTCAATCCAACCTTATTTATGAACTTGAGAGTCCACGGTTTTTTCATCGCATTTTTCAGCTTAATGAAATTTCGGATGGTACGGTTTGGACGCGAAACAATGCCCCTGGATTCAGCTTCATTGATTTCAAGGATAAAACGGTGACCTCAATGGGAGGGGAGAACAGCCCTTTCAGAGGATTTACAGTAACTGTCTTTGAGGACAGTCAAGGATTGATTTGGACCGGAAGCAGTCAAGGAGTTCAAATCATAGATAGGGAGAATAAACGGCTTTTGCATTTAACCTCAGAACATGGCCTGATAGATAATATGGTTTACAATATTATGGAGGATGATAAAAATCGAATTTGGCTAAGCACGGCATCGGGTATTAGCGTTATCAGCTCTGACAGAAAAGGTATTTTTTCGATTGGACCTGAAAACGGCCTGGATGATATGGATCAAATATTCTCAGTTATACAATCCAGTACCGGGAAATTCTGGTTTGGAACTGGAAACAGCTTAGTCTATTCCTATGACGAGGAGGAAAAGACCTTCGAAAAATATCAGCTTGGAGTAGGAGGGGGATTCATATTTCAGATCTTTGAAGATCAGCAAGGACAGATTTGGGCCGTCAATGTCAACAATGGAGGCTTGTATTACATTGATCAGTCAACAGGTCAGCCGGCAAACATAGATGGTGCAGATGGACTGGATCGAAACAGGGTCTGGGGAACACTTATAGACGATAAAGGACGTGTTTGGATAGGTACGGAAGAAGGTCTTGAAGTATACAATCCGAAAACGCAAGTCTTATGGCATATAGGACAGGAAGATGGGCTGATTCGGAACTACGTGTATAATCTGATGCTCGATTCAAAAGGAAGGATATGGGCAGCGGGTACCGGACGAGGAATCTCAATTATCGATCCTGAAGCACGGACGATAAAACGCTTGGAGTCTGAGTCCCATCTAAATGGAATTGGAATTACCGAAGTGTACGAAGATGAAAGTCAGACGATCTGGTTAGGAGGATTTCAGGGACACATTTTGAGGTACAGGCCGGATTCCAGTGAGTTTCTAGTGTTTCAAGATAGTTTGTATGCCAACAGGATAACCGATATCGTTAGCAATTCATCGAATGAGGTATTTGTTGGCACACAGGGAGGAGGATTGCTAATTTTCAATCAGGACCGGAGCCAATTGAAAACTCTAAATTCGGAAGGCGGTTTGATTTCCGATGGTCTGATGTCCCTTGATTTTGACAGCGAAGAAAATCTTTGGCTGGCAAGCTTAAAAGGAGTTGAAAGAATTGACATTGAAGATCAGGTTATAGGTTTGTTTACAAAGAGCCAGGACCTTTTGGCGAACGATGTTTATGCGATTAAATTTCACGAGGGAAAAGTTTATGCTGGTACTTCCAGTGGAATAGGAATCCTGGACCCTTATTCGTCTGAGTTGGATCAATGGACCGTATACACTGTGGGGAGAGAGCAAGGAATGACGGAGGTTGATATTTCACAGAATAGTTTTTCGTTTGATCCTGACGGGTATCTCTGGGCAGGATCGAATGCTTTAACTCTGAACGTGGTTGATCCGTTTGATTTAGACACAGTACCGACTGAAACGGTCATATCGGGTTTGAATATTCTTGATGAGACCCAGGATTTTTTCAACGTTGATTACAGAGAGTCTATAATTAGAGAGATTGATAGCATCTGGAAATGGCAGAACAACGAATATTCCCTGTTATCGGCAGAAGGCAGAGATTCGCTTTCAGGGGTTGTAAGTCAATTCAAGTATCAGGGAACAGAAGGTCCGGAAAGACTTCCAATGGACCTTACTTTGAATCACGGGCAGAATTTCTTGAGTTTCAACTATCATGGGAGTCAATTTAAGAATCCTAAATCGGTCATGTACACCTATATTCTAGAGGGAATCGATAAGAATTGGAGTCCAATAACCTCTGAGACGCGAAGCGAGAATTACAGGGACCTGCCTCCTGGAAAATACACGTTTAAAGTGGCATCAAAGGGATATAATAATATCTGGAGTGATCCTGCCGAATTCAGTTTTACCATACTGCCTCCCTGGTGGAAGACGCGTTGGGCATACGCCTTGTATATACTTCTTGTAGGAGGAGCCATATATGGTTTTGTTCAATACCGCTCTCGCTGGCTGAAACGTGAGAACCGACTGCTCGAAGAGCGCGTGAATCAACGTACGGCCCAGCTCAAAAAGACCATTGAGGAGTTGGAAACCACCCAGGGACAGCTGATCCAATCGGAGAAGATGGCAAGTCTGGGAGAGTTGACGGCAGGAATTGCACACGAGATTCAGAACCCGATGAACTTTATCAACAATTTCTCTGAGGTGAGCCATGAGCTCCTGGACGAGATGATGGAAGAGATTGACAAGGGAGACATGGAGGAAGCAAAGGAGATTTCAAACGACATCAAGCAGAACCTGGAGAAAATCAGTCATCACGGGCACAGGGCCAGCAGCATTGTTCGAGGTATGCTTGAGCATTCCCGAAACAGCTCAGGACAGAAAGAGGACATCGACATCAACGTGCTGGCTGATGAGTACCTGCGCCTGGCGTATCACGGTTTGAGGGCCAAAGACAAGTCCTTCAATGCCAAATTCGAGACAGACTTTGACGATTCGATCGGCAAGATTGAGATCATCCCCCAGGATATCGGCAGGGTCATGCTCAATTTGATCAACAACGCGTTTTATGCCGTTTCGGATCGCAATGAGAAAGAGACGGATGAGTCTTATCAACCTACGGTCAAGGTTACGACCAAAAAACTGAAGGACCAGGTGAAGATCACTGTTGAGGACAATGGCTCGGGCATCCCACAGGAAATCAAGGACAAGATCTTTCAACCCTTTTTCACCACCAAACCCAGCGGAAAAGGAACGGGTCTTGGGCTGAGTTTGACCTATGACATCATCACCCAGGGTCATGGAGGCGCACTTGAGCTGGATTCAGAAGTAGGTAAGGGGACTGTGTTTACGATTTTTCTGCCGGTCAAGCAGCAGGTTGCTTTATGATTGTGAAGGAATTAGATGAACGATTAAAGAGAAATTTGAATTATGAGAATACTAGTAGTAGATGACGAGAAGGACGTAGAGCTTCTTTTCAAACAGAAGTTCAGAAGAGAGGTTAAAAGCAAGAAGCTCGATCTGGTTTTTGCCTTTTCGGGGCAAGAGGCCCTGGAACTGCTGGGAACCAATGATCCGCCAAAGGTGGTCTATATCTTTTCGGACATAAACATGCCCGGAATGACCGGGTTGGAACTTTTGGATATTGTCAAAGACAGATATCCCAACATCAAGGTGAGCATGATTTCCGCATACGGGGATCAACAAAATTATGAGAAGGCGATACAGTCGGGGGCCAAGGAGTTTTTTACCAAGCCGATCGACTTTGTTTCCTTGAAAAAAGAAATCAATTCTCTAATCAACTGAGAACACATGACGAAAATATTGGTAGTAGATGACGAGGAGGATTTGAAAATCCTCATCAAGCAGCGGTTCAGGCAGAAGATCCGACAGAAAGAATACGATTTCATTTTTGCTGAAAACGGAAAGCATGCCTTGCAACAGCTGATCGAACACCAGGACGTTGACCTGGTGCTCAGTGACATCAACATGCCCGAAATGGATGGGTTGACGCTGCTGTCCAAGCTCAAGGAGCAGAATTCCATACTCAAATCAGTGATCGTTTCGGCGTATGGGGATATGGAGAACATCCGAACAGCGATGAACCGCGGGGCCTTTGATTTTATTACCAAGCCCATCGATTTCAAGGATCTCGAGATTACGATCGAGAAAACCATCGAGCACGTTGAAGCAGTGAGGCAAACCCTGCAAGCAGTAAAAGAAAATAACATCCTACGCATGTACGTGGATGAGACGGTGATCAATTTCATGGGGGGCAAGGAGATCAAGACCTCGTTGTTTGACAACGAAACGGTTGAAGGTACGGCAGTTTTTGTCGATATCTGCGGATTCACTTCGATCACCGAAAACGAATCCGCGGATGAGGTCGTGAACATGCTCAACAGCTACTTTGACATAATGGCGAAAGAGGTCATCAAGCAGAAAGGAGCCGTTGACAAGTTTCTCGGAGATTCTGTCATGGCGACCTTCCGGGGCGAGTATCACCTCGACCGGGCGGTTGACGCCTGCCTGGCTATTCGAAACGCCGTCCAGGAATCAGATTTAGGCATCGGAAACCCCCAGGTTTCCATAGGAATCAACAGCGGGGAGATGGTTTGGGGCAACATCGGCTCGTCGACCCTGAAACGACTTGATTACACTGTCATAGGTGATGCCGTGAATGTTGCTTCGCGTCTGCAGTCTGCGGCAGACAAAGGGCAGATTCTGATTACGGAGGCCTGCTATGAGAAAATAAAGGAATCTTTTGACTGCAAAAAAGTGGGCGAAAAAATCTTAAAGAATAAAAGGGAGCCGATTATGGTTTATGAGGTGCTGAGCTGATCTCTTCCATTTCAGCGGCTTTCGTTGTTTTGTTGTTAAATTTCTTTTGAGGACGAAGTACAAAATACATTTTCATCATGCCTTTGTTCTTCACGTCTATTTCGCCTCGATATTCGCATTCGAACATATTTTTGACCAATTGATAAGTGTTCTCTGATATATTTATCATGCCCGCCTGTGAATTGGTTTCCATCCGCGCTGCGACATTGACCGTGTCGCCCCAGATGTCATAGGCAAATTTTTTGGTACCCACGACCCCGGCAACCACCGGACCCGTGTTGATCCCGATGCGTACTTCGAAATGCGCAATATCTTCATTGTCGGATTCGCTCTCGTTCTTCACGAAATCAAGTATCTCAAAAGCTGCGTTAATCACCTTGACGGGTTGCATCGGTCCCTTGGAATTCAGTCCCCCGGTGCACATGTAGGCATCTCCGATCGTCTTGATCTTTTCCAGCCCGTATTTTTCAATGATCTTGTCAAAAGCAGAAAAGAAGTAATCCACACTCTTCACCAGCTTCTCCGGGCTGAGGTCCTGAGAATGCTTCGTAAATGCCTGAAAATCAGTAAACATTACCGTAACCTCATCAAATTTTCGAGCCTCTACCTTGCCTTTTTCTTTCAGTTCTTTAGCCGTATTGGTAGGTAAAATATTCAGCAGTAAAAGGTCAGAACGGTTCTTTTCTTTGGAGAGCCGACGGTAGTAAATAAAAGACAATAAGAGAAAGAACCCCAGCGAATACATAATTATCCGCTGGGTCCGTTTTTGGTTATTCAGAAGGTCCACTTCTAGCTGTTTTTGGGAAACTTCGAAATCAGCTCTGATATCGGCCATTTTCTGAAGCGATTCAAAGTTCTTAATACTCTCATCGAGACTAAGCTCACCTGACTCTAGTCCTGAAACTAATGATTCAAGCTCTTCTAAGTTTTTCTCAAAGTTTATTTTCTTAGTCATAAATACACCGCGTCAAAATATTTACTCTCTAAATGAGAGCTCTCTAGCAAAAATTTCCTAGCTATCTGTCGTATATTACACCATTAAACACAGGGCTTGTAGTTAATTCAGCACGTTACGTGGCGGGTCATTTTTACCTATGTGGATATTTTGGCACAGGATTCGGTATAGTAAGAAGGTAAAGTTTGCCAGGAGGGCAGATGAAAGAGCTATGGGTGCCACTATCAGGAGCTATTGCTCAACAGAGGAAAGTTGAGACAATCGCGAACAATGTTGCCAACGTCAACACGCCTGGTTTTAAAAAAGACGACATTACTTTTAAAGAATATCT
>JAUIKV010000132.1 GCA_030430615.1 Bacteroidia bacterium | reverse complement strand
CTTTCCTCTTTTGCGGGAATACAAATCGTGATAGGCAATATCCAGGGCACATAAAGCAAACATATTGTCCGGGAGCACCGAGTGCATCCGTGTCCAGAAATCTTCCGGAGTCAGGTCAGGGCTTGATTCAATCACACTTTTGCAATTCAGAAGATCCTGAACCATGTTTTCTATCGTTTTGTGGTAATACGGATTCTCGGAAGCTTCTCCATATCCCGATAGCTCTCCATCTTTCAATTCCACAATCAAGGTTCTTTTCACGTCAAAAGATTGCCTGGAAATAGTGAAAGTGTCTTTGAGTGAGAGATCATATGTCCTGATGATTAGCTCCATTCTTTACTCGGCAAATGATTTTTTAAAAAAAGTGTCGGTTAGCGTTTTTTATCCGATCTCCCTTTGATTACAATTACGATCTCACCCTTTGGGGGATGGATTTCGAAGTGTTCCCTTATCTCTTTCACGGTTCCTCTCAGAGTTTCTTCATAGAGTTTTGTCAGTTCACGGGATACGGAGATCATCCTGTCCTCTCCGAATACCTGTCCCGCCTGGGTCAAAGTTTTGACCAATTTGTGGGGAGATTCATAGAGCACCAGGGTTCTCGTCTCTTTCGCGAGGAGCTCAAGCCGGGTCTGTCTGCCCTTTTTAACCGGAAGAAACCCTTCAAAAACGAATCGGTCACAAGGAAATCCACTGTTTACCAACGCGGGAACGAAAGCGGTCGGACCTGGCAAACACTCAAGCTCAATATCCTGTTCGATGCAGGCCCTGGCCAGTAGAAACCCAGGGTCGGATATTCCTGGAGTACCTGCATCAGAAATCAAAGCGATTCGATCTCCGGTTTTAAGTCGAGTTATAATCGAATCAACCCTTTTGTGCTCATTGTGCATATGATACGACTGCATAGGAGTCTCGATCTCAAAATGATTCAACAAGCGCCCGGAGGTTCGAGTGTCCTCAGCAAGAATGAGATCCACTTCCTTCAGTATCCGAATGGCACGAAGCGTCATGTCTTCAAGATTGCCTATGGGGGTGGGAACCAGGTAAAGCCTGGTGTCTTTAGAGATGGAATCTGAATCCTTCATATTGACTACAGTCACCATGTTATTCGAGATCTGGCAACACAATTCTACAAATATAAAAGATTAACGGAGTCAGTACTGCAATTTCTCATTTTAACGTATAGGTATTTCGGGCTAAAATTTGAGATAAAATGAACGCCGCTTTTTAGTATTTCACTAAATTTGCAGCTTGAAAATCAAGAGAGTTATCATGTATAGAAGCCACAGCAACGGAGAGTTGAGATTGACCAACGCAGGGGAATCGGTTACCCTGTCGGGATGGGTGCAGAAGATAAGAGACAAGGGGTTTATGGTTTGGGTCGACCTCAGGGACCGATATGGCCTTACCCAATTGATCTTTGACAGTGAGCGTACGGATGCTGACATGGTCGAACTGGCTAGAAACCTCGGAAGGGAAGACGTGATCCAGATAAAAGGGGAAGTCATTGAGCGGGAAGCCAAGAACCCCAACATGCCAACAGGGGATATTGAAATTCTCGTATCGGAGCTCAATGTATTGAACAAAGCCAAAACCCCACCTTTTACCATCGAGAATGAGACGGATGGTGGCGACGAGCTCAGAATGAAGTTCAGGTACCTGGACATTCGAAGAGCTCCCGTTCGTGAGAATTTGATCTTCCGTTCGAAAGTGACGATGGAGGTGCGAAATTATCTGTCCGGTCAGGGATTTGTTGACGTTGAAACACCCTATTTGATAAAATCGACTCCCGAAGGGGCAAGGGATTTTGTAGTGCCTTCGCGGATGAATGAGGGGCAGTTCTATGCCCTCCCACAATCTCCCCAGACCTTCAAGCAATTGCTCATGGTAGGAGGATTGGACAAATATTTCCAGATTGTCAAATGTTTCAGAGACGAGGACCTCAGGGCTGACCGCCAACCTGAATTCACGCAGATAGATTGTGAAATGGCCTTCGTGGAGCAGGAAGACATCTTGAGTACGTTCGAGGGTCTGGTTAGACATCTTCTCCTTCAAATCAAAGGTGTTGAGGTTGATCAGTTTCCAAGGATGACCTATGAAGAAGCCATGCGTACCTATGGAAATGACAAGCCGGACATCCGATTCGGAATGAAATTCGGCGAGCTCAATGACTTGGCGCAGAATAAAGGCTTTGGAGTTTTCGACTCCCAGGAACTGGTGGTTGGAATTGCTGTTCCGGGTTGTGCGGGTTACTCACGAAAACAGCTCGACGCGCTCATCGATTTTGTGAAGAAACCTCAGATTGGAGCCAATGGACTCATCTGGGCCAAATACGCTGAGGATGGATCTATGAAATCTTCCGTTGACAAGTTCTTCTCTCAGGAGGATCTGATGTCGTGGGCGAATCGTCTTGAAGCCGAGCCCGGGGATCTCATGTTGGTGATGGCCGGCGAAGCGAATAAAACGAGAGGTCAGTTGAGCGACCTGAGAATGCACCTGGCAGAAACTCTGGGTTTGAGAGACCCCAATGTATTCGCACCCCTTTGGATATTGGATTTTCCGTTACTTGAATGGGATGAAGAAACAGAGAGGTATCACGCAATGCACCATCCTTTCACCTCACCCAAACCGGAAGACGTCGCTCTGCTCGGTACTGACCCCGGAAAGGTCCGGGCCAATGCCTATGACATGGTGTTGAACGGCAATGAGATCGGTGGGGGATCAATTCGGATCCACGATCGCGGGATGCAGTCCCGTATGTTTGATTTACTTGGATTCTCGAAGGAAGAAGCACTCGCCCAGTTTGGATTTCTGATGAGCGCTTTTGAATACGGAGCTCCACCACATGGCGGGATCGCTTTTGGACTGGATCGACTGGTCGCCATCTTGGGCGGGCAGGAAACAATACGGGATTTCATCGCTTTCCCTAAGAACAATGCAGGGCGGGACGTCATGATTGACGCGCCTTCCCCAATAGACGAGGCACAATTGGAAGAACTCAGTTTGAAGGTGGTCAAAGGCGAATAATTCAGAAGCTTTTTGCTGGATAACGAGGCCTTTTCCCCTTTGATTTTTATTCTTAATTTTAACGTTCTTGATCCAATGCATGGGTCAGGGAAAATGCGAATTCATATTGCATGCCCAAGATTAAAAAATTGAGGAAAAAGTTCTTCAAGTGGAGGTACAAACACCTCAGCAACCAGCAGTTCATCTATCTGCTGAGCATCCTTGTCGGCTTTCTCTCAGGGTTGGGAACTGTTGCGATCAAGAACCTCACGCATTTCATCCAGTCGGCGCTTAAGGTCGATTTTTTAAGGGAGTATCACCGGACTTTCTATTTCGTATTTCCCATTATTGGCCTGATCATTGTCTATATCATTCAGAAATACTTGTTGAAGAAGAAGATCAGCCATGCGATTCCTTCAACGCTTTTTGCCCTGTCAAAACGCAAAGGCCTGATTGAGCGCTACAAAATGTACGCATCACTGATCACGGCACCTATAACGGTCGGTTTTGGAGGATCGGTAGGGTTGCAGGGGCCCGCAGTGAGCACGGGGGCCGCCATAGCATCAAATATTGCCCAGTTTTTCCATACCAACGCCAAGAACCGTACTCTTTTGATCGGTTGCGCGACGGCCGGAGCAATGGCTTCTATGTTCAAAGCTCCCATTGCAGCAATTGTATTCGCCCTTGAGATTTTCAGCCTCGACCTTGCCTTTGTGTCTTTGATTCCATTGTTGCTGGCCTCGGTTTCTGCCGTAATAACCTCCTACCTTTTTCTGGGTGAGGAGATCTTGTTCCGATTTGAGCTGGTAGACAAATTTCAAATCAATGACATAGGTTTCTACATAGTATTGGGAATTGGGTCAGCCATTGCGTCGGTATATTTTTCTAAAATGTACTTCTGGATCACGGGATACTTCGATCGGATGGGCAATGAGATCAAACGTTTGATCTTTGGAGGTCTCGCCATCGGGCTGCTGCTCTTCTTCATCCCGCCTCTTTACGGGGAAGGTTTCGATTTGATCAACAACCTGCTTCACGCCAATCATGAAAAAGCGATTGGAAAGATACCGTTTGTAAAGGATGCGATTGAGAATATCTGGATCGTCATTCTGCTGCTTATCGGAATAACTATTTTCAAAGCCGTGGCCATGACCATAACATTCTCGGCCGGCGGAGTCGGGGGGATTTTCATTCCTACCCTTGTCATGGGAAGTGCGCTGGGCAATGTTTACGCCAAAGTGGTGAACAACCTTGGGCTTGATTTTCAAATTTCTGAATCCAACTTTACCCTGATCGGAATGACGGGTCTGATGGCCGGTGTGCTTCATGCCCCTTTGACTGCCATCTTTTTGATTGCTGAGATCACTGGGGGTTATGAATTGTTCGTGCCTCTGATGATCGTCTCGGCCATCTCTTTTTCAATGACCCGCTATTATGTATCCAATTCGATCTATACCATGGAATTGGCTAAAAAAGGTGAACTTCTAACGCATAACAAGGATAAAAATGTGATGATGATGATGCAGAAGAGCAAGTTGGTTGAGCGGGATTTTGTTCCGATCAAGCCGGGTTACAGCCTGGGAGAAATGCTTGAGAAGGCAGTTGCAAAGTCGAAAAGAAACCTTTTCCCGGTCGTAAACAAAGACAAAGAATTTCTCGGGGTTCTTCTGTTGGACGACATACGGAGCATCATGTTTGATCAAAGTCTTTACGACATGGTTTTCGTCGATGAATTGATGCACAGTGCACCTGATATTATCTTTTACGAAGAAGACAGCATTGAAACCATTATGAACAAATTCAAAGATTCCGGGGCGTGGAACCTTCCGGTGATCAAGAATGGAAAATATCACGGCTTTATATCCAAGTCAAAATTGTTGACCGCTTACCGCAGGATACTTGTCGAGGCAACGGTTTGAGGCTATCGAATGAGCTATCGATTGAGATAGTTCCTCACCAGGTCAGGAAAATCGGTAAAAACACCATCTACATCAAGTTCTTCAAAACTCACCCTGAGAAGCTCCTCAAAGCTGTCAAAACCGGTATGTGAATCCTTTCGATATGTATACGGATGCACCTTAAGGCCCAGGGCATGCGCTCTTTTCACGGCGTCATTGAATGTAGGGTTTGCCTTGAGGTCGATGCCACCTATAAGCAAGCCGTAGTGAGGTCCAATGGCATTCGCATAGGCGGCAAAGGTTTCAATGTCATCCAACTCAGACCGATTCTCCATCAATTGTGTCAGGAACAATCTGGATCCCAATTCGACACGGATTCTTCTGAGCTCCCAACGGTCGAAGCATTGAAGTATACAGGCGTCGTTCAAGTCTGAATAACCATATTTTTCCAGTATTCCCAGGACGATCCTGGAAATGTCTTTGCCTTCTTCGCGGTGAAATCCGGGATTCTTGACTTCGGGATAAATACCCACATCTTTTCCGGTACTCTTGTTGAGCCCCTGAATGAGCTCGATCTCCTGTTCCAGGCTGTGAAGAGAGAATGAAGAGGTCCCTGAAGGGAAGCGAGCCGGATAAACGACTTCTCCCGTTTTGCGATCGATACGTTCATTTACACACAGTTGAAGGAGTTCGGCGAATGTAAAATCGATGACATAATAGCGCCCGTCTTCTCTTTTTCGCCCGGGAAACACCTCTTTTACATTGGTCACCTCATCCAGGTGAATGTCGTGAATCACAACTGGAATGTCATCTTTTGAAAGCACAAGGTCCTGTTCGATAAAATCCGCACCCATCCCATAGGCCAGGGCCTTCGATTCCAGGGTGTGTTCAGGTAGGTAACCTGAAGCACCTCTATGGGCTATGATTAGTTTTTCTTTCATCTCATTTTGCGTCCAACCGGCAAGATTAAAGAAACACAGGCTCAACAAGAGGATTCTGCTGAGGCACCTGTTGAGAAAACTTTGATGATTCCTTTTCATTTCTTTCGTAATTTAGCGCTTTATTTCAAAACTTCATGAAAACGGCACTAAAGGTAATTCTCATCATTTGCCTGGTCCTGATCGGGGCAGGAACTTATTTGAACCTGGACACCTCGGGTTCCGGTGAGAAATATGTCGGAATCGGCGCGCTGATTTTCGCTTTCATACTGATGCCCCTGTTCATTTACCACCGTTACAAGAATAAGGACCTTTCCAACTATTCCTTCAAGGACAGGTGGTGGGAAGGTGGCAACAAGGATAAATAATGGGTGAAATCAAATGAGCTTTGATTGAACAGCTCAATTCAAATTTCTTTTTTGGATGAAAAACCGGTTGATGAGGTCACTGCATTCCTTTTCCATGACTCCTCCGATAAAAGTGGTTTTCGGATGGAGGCGGGTCTCATTGGTTCGGAAGCCTCTTTGCGGGTCATAGGCACCGAAAACGATCTGATCGATCTGGGTCCAATAGCTCGCTCCGGCACACATTTGGCAGGGTTCCAGCGTTACGTACAAGGTGCATTTCCGCAGGTATTTTCCGCCGAGGTAATCGGCGGCAGCCGTAAATGCCTGCATTTCGGCATGGGCGGTCACGTCGTTCAATGTCTCCGTGAGATTGTGGGCCCGGGCGATGATTTTGTCCCCGATGACGATTACTGCGCCCACGGGAACCTCATCTTTTTCAAAGGCGGCTTCCGCTTCCTGAAGCGCTTTTTTCATAAAGAATTCATGGGTAAAAGGACTTTCCATATCAAAAATCTATAGCGGTTGCGATGAGGTTGTCGTGAAACATGTCAAGCATGTCCTGCAGGACCTGGACGTTCTTATTTGAGTAAAAAACTCTTTCTCCTTCCTTTTGATCTTCATTGAGCAAGCCTTCCTGCTCGAGAATGACCCGGGTCTGTCGGGCGATGGCCTCTCCTGAATCAATGATTTGAACCCCGTCTCCAGTGATCTCCTGGATTTGATTTGTAAGGAAGGGATAATGCGTGCACCCAAGGACTAATTGATCAATATTGTGCTCCAACATGGGTTCGACATATTTTTTCAACAGCCTGGTCATCTCCGGAGATTCCATCTGCCCGTTTTCAATCAGGTCGACGAGTCCTTCTCCGACCTGCTCCACGACTTTGACGCCGGAGGCAAAGCGTTGAGCCGTTTCGAATAACAACT
>JAUIKV010000131.1 GCA_030430615.1 Bacteroidia bacterium | reverse complement strand
TCCAGAGAAACATCATGGCCTCAGGGGTCATACCCCAAATATCTTCAATTTTGGGTCCCTGCGCAGGGGGTGCTGTATATTCACCGGCACTTACCGATTTCACCATCATGACCGACCAGACGAGCTACATGTTCGTTACGGGGCCAAAAGTGGTTGAAACCGTGACCGGTGAGGTCGTCACCACCGAAGAACTGGGTGGGGCGCACATACATTCAACCAAATCCGGAGTATCTCACTTCCTGTCTGAGAATGACGAGGAGAACATCCTTCTCGTCAGGAAGCTGCTCAGCTACTTGCCTTCTAACAACCTCGAAGATCCTCCAATAATTCACTGCGAGGATCCGATCGATCGCCTCGAAGACGTGCTAAACGAGTTCATACCGGAAAACCCCAATCTGCCTTACGACATGGTCGATGTGATTTCAACGATCACGGATCATGGCGAATTCATGGAAGTGCATCGTAACTATGCCCGCAATATCGTAGTAGGTTTCGCTCGATTCAACGGCAGGCCTGTCGGCATTGTAGCCAATCAGCCAAAATATTACGCCGGAGTTCTCGACATCGAAGCCTCTCGCAAAGCTGCCCGTTTCGTCAGGTTCTGTGATGCTTTCAACATTCCGATTGTAACACTTGTAGACGTTCCGGGCTTCCTGCCGGGAACAGGTCAGGAATACGGTGGGATCATTCTTCACGGTGCGAAGCTGCTGTTCGCCTATGGAGAGGCCACAGTGCCCAAGGTGACCATTACCTTGCGAAAGTCCTATGGCGGGGCCCATGACGTGATGAGCTGCAAGCAGCTCCGCGGGGACCTCAACTACGCCTGGCCGACCGCGGAGATAGCGGTAATGGGTGCCAAGGGTGCAGTTGAAGTGCTTGAAGGTCGAAATATCCGCAAGATCGATGACGCTGAAGAAAAAAGCGAATACATCAAGGAAAAAGAAGATGAGTACACCCACCGGTTTGCCAACCCTTACCAGGCGGCAAAATACGGGTTCATCGACGATGTGATAGAGCCTAGAAACACGCGTTTCCGAATCATCCGGGCCCTGGAGCTTCTCGCCAATAAGAAGGAAGTGAATCCTCCGAAGAAACATTCAAACATCCCGCTGTAATGACTGTAATCATTTTTAACACGAGTCGGATCGGCGAAGGGTACCTGATTTTGTTTTCAGGACTGGTCATCGTCTTCAGTGCCCTGTTGCTACTGTCTATTTTCTTCAAATACGGTCTGCCCTTTCTGTTGTACATCTACAGGATAATAATCAAAGGGCCCGACAAGAAGATCAGTGATATTCAAATCGACACGGACCGCAAGTTCACCGGGGAGGAGGCTGCCGCCATTGCAGCAGCCGTTCACCTTTACCTGAACGAGCAACACGACATCGAGAACCCGATACTTACGATCAAACAGGCGAAAAAGTCTTATTCCCCCTGGAGCTCCAAGATTTACGGGACACACAATCGAGTAAAATAGAAACACATGAAATCATTTAAATTCAAAATACACAACAATAACTACAGGGTCCATCTCATCGCCCATCAGGACAATTTGATCGACCTGGAAGTAAATGGGACCAAGTATGAGGTTCACTTGGAGCAAGAGGTGAAAAAGACCAAAACCCCGACCCTTGTGCGCTCCGCCTCCAAACGACCCGTCGAACCGCTTAAAGTCAGTCCCAAGGCAAAGAAAATGAAAGTTCTTGCCCCCATTCCGGGTGTCGTCCTCGAAGTTGATGTCAAAGTTGGCGATGCGGTGAAAAAGGGAGATCGATTGCTTCTTCTCGAAGCCATGAAGATGGAAAACAACATCGTTGCCGAAAAAGAAGGGACCGTTAGCGCAATTCACGTCAGCAAAGATCAAAAGGTCCTCGAAAACGAACTCATGATAGAGCTGGAATAAATCTAAGAACTCATGAAAAAACTATTTGTTGTTTTCGGAACCCTTATCCTGCTTCTGCTGTTGCAGCCCCTTTTGGGTCTGGGAAATCCTTTTGAATCCGATCAGCTTGCCCTTGCATCTGAATCCGGAACGAGTCTGGTCTCAGAATACGGAGAAACCGTCGATGACGCCTTTGACGGGCTAAGACAATTCTATGCCTATACTGGGTTCTCAAATGCCACCCTTGGTCATATTGTGATGATCATCATCGGGATCATCTTTATCTACCTGGCGATCAAATTTGATTACGAGCCGTTGTTGCTCATCCCAATCGGAGCCGGCGTCATCCTCGGAAACATTCCTTTTGTGGCGGGCAACCAAACCGGGATCTACGAGAGCGGATCCGTGCTGAACTATCTTTATTTCGGTGTGGTAAAGGGAATCTACCCACCGCTTATCTTCCTGGGCATAGGGGCCATGACAGACTTCTCGTCCCTGATCGCAAATCCCAAACTGATGCTTCTTGGGGCTGCAGCTCAAATAGGTGTATTCGCCACCTTCCTGGGAGCGCTTTATCTCGGCTTTCAGCTTCCTGAAGCCGGTGCTATAGGAATAATCGGAGGGGCTGACGGTCCTACAGCTATCTTCCTTTCATCCAAACTGGCCAATGGGATAAACATACTCGCTGACGGGACAACCGTGAAAAACCTGATCGGGCCCATCGCGATTGCCGCATATTCCTACATGGCACTTGTCCCGGTGATTCAACCCCCGCTGATGAGATTGCTTATCAGTAAAAAAGAACGATTGATCCGCATGAAACCTCCAAGGGCTGTGAGCCAGAAGGAGAAGAGGATCTTTCCGGTGGTTGCTTTATTATTGACTACCTTTATTGCACCGAGCGCACTACCGCTACTGGGCATGCTGTTCTTTGGAAATTTATTGAAAGAATCCGGTCGCACTGAAAGACTTGCAGATACGGCAAGAACCAAACTGATCGACATCGTGACGATTTTACTCGGTGTAACCGTGGGAGCCTCGACACAGGCGGACATCTTTATCACAAAAGACTCGCTGATGATCTTTGGCCTGGGAGCCATCTCTTTCGTCATTGCGACCATGGGAGGTCTGCTGTTTGCCAAATTCATGAACCTTTTTCTGAAAGGAGAAAACAAACTGAACCCGCTCATTGGGGCGGCAGGAGTCTCTGCGGTTCCCGACAGCGCAAGGGTCGTCAATGCAGAGGCGCTCAAATCGGATCCTCACAATTATCTGCTCATGCACGCCATGGCACCTAATGTCTCAGGAGTCATCGGATCAGCCATTGCGGCAGGTATCATACTGAGTTTCCTCGGATAAAATGATTTCAAACTAAAAGAATTATAAAAACTCAATCAAGAAAATTAAATAAGATGAAAATACCGAATATAATGTCCGTAGAAGACGCCGTCAAACTCATCAATTCGGGCGACCGCGTTTTGATTCAGGGAGCTTCAGCCACTCCGCAGACACTTGTGAAAGCGATGGTTGCAAGGGCCCCGGAATTAAAAGGAGTCGAAATCGTGCATTTGCACACAGAGGGTGAATGCGGATACATAGCTGAGGAACTCAGGGAGAGTTTCCATACCAATGCCTTCTTCATTGGAGGGAACGTCCGTAAGATGGTTGGCGTGACCGTTGACTACATCCCAATTTTTCTCAGTGACATCCCAAGTCTTTTCCGCCAGGGATTCATGGATCTCGACGTCGTTCTAGTGAATGTCTCACCCCCTGACAGACATGGATTTTGCTCGCTTGGAGTTTCTGTCGACATTGTTGTGGCAGCCATCGAGAAAGGCAAGAAGGTTATCGCCCAGATCAACAATAAGATGCCCAGAACCCTGGGAGACGGGATCGTTCACTTCAATAATTTCGACGCCTGCGTGCTCGTGGATGAGGATCTCCAGGAAATGAAACTGGTCGATCCGACAGAAGCGGAAATTGAGATCGGAAAAAACATTGCAGAAATCATCGAAGATGGCTCCACGCTGCAGATGGGAATCGGAGGAATCCCCAATGCAGTATTGCGCTACCTCAACAATCACAAGAACCTGGGTGTGCACACTGAAATGTTCTCGGAAGGCATCGTTGACCTGGTAGAAAAAGGAATCGTGAACGGCTCCCAAAAAATCGTGAACCCCTATAAGATTGTTTCAGGTTTTGCCATGGGCACCCGTCGTCTTTACGACTTCATGGATGACAATGCGGAGATCGAAATGAGAGACATCGCCTATGTCAATGACACGGCCATTATTCGACAGAACCCGAAAGTGACGGCAATAAACTCGGCAATTGAGATTGACATGACCGGACAGGTGTGCGCAGACTCCATCGGACTTAGAATGTTCTCCGGAGTAGGTGGGCAAATGGATTTCATGAGGGGAGCCGCCCTTTCAAAAGGCGGAAAACCCATCATTGCCATAACCTCGACTACAGCAAAAGGGCTGAGTAAGATTGTGCCTTCCCTCAAACGGGGAGCTGGGGTCGTCACCACCCGAGCACATGCGCGTTACGTGGCCACGGAATACGGAGTGGCCGAACTGTTCGGTAAGAACCTCAAGCAAAGGGCCCACGCCCTGCGCGACATTTCTCATCCGGACCACCGGGAAGAAATTGACAAGGCGATCCACGAGAGATTTGGCAGCAGCCTGATTCCCGTTAAATAGAAGTGGTCCCAATTAAGTAAAAGCAGCGATCTGCGAGATGAATTTTTTGGATAATTAGAAAGTTATGAGCGATAAAGTCAAAGGAAAAGGATTATTCTCGGAGTTTGCTCCTCCGAGCAAAGCCGACTGGATCGAAAAAGCCAAAGCCGATTTAAAAGGTGCGGATTTCAACAAAAGACTGGTTTGGAAGAATTTGAACGATGTCGATGTACAACCCTTCTACACCCTGGAGGACAGGAAATCCACCTTGCCCGACAGTGGGTGGAATGAATCTGAAGTCGCCAATTATCGAAGGATATTGCGTCATGAGAAAGACAAGAACAGACTCGCCCAGAAGGCCCTTGAAGAAGGAATGACCGGGATCCTGTTTGAAGTAGGTTCTGGCGATGTCATCGAAGATATGATGAAGGGGCTGGACCCGGAAAAAACTGTTATTTCCTTTTCCCTCGGAGAGCCCGATCTGACTTTTTGCAAAAGCCTGTCAGATTATTACGAATCTCTGAACTGCGATGCAGAAGCGATAAGCGGGTTTGTAGAAATTCCTTCCATCGGAAAATATCTCACCGAAGGAATCCTGAAAGAATCCACCCTGGATGCCCTGGCAGCGAACTCAAAGAACTTCTCGAAGTATCCCAATCTGAAGACCCTGGTAGTCAGTGGAAGAGAGTATCTCGATTCAGGAGCCAACCAGGTACAGGAGATTGCTTTCACCTTGAATTCAGTTGTTCATGTGACAGAAGAGATGAAGAAAAGAGGCCTCGATGAGAAACTCATCTTTCAAAATCTGCACTTGATTCTGGGAGTCGGATCCGAATACTTCGTGGAAATAGCAAAGTTGAGGGCATTTCACAGCCTGATGCATCTCGTGGCAGAAAAATACGGGGTCGAAGATCCGGGTTATGTATTGATGTCCCGCTCTTCCATTTGGACCAAATCGGTTCTGGATGCACATACCAACATGCTGCGGGCGACTACGGAAACCATGTCGGCACTATTAGGGAATTCCCACGCGATCGAGATCGACCCTTATGACAGTGAAATGGGAGATTCAAAGGATTTCTCCAGGAGGGTCGCCGGAAACATAGCAACGATCCTGCGGGAAGAGTCTTATTTCGGAAAGGTTCGCAATCCTGTTGATGGTTCCTACTACATAGAACAACTGACTGAGCAGCTTGCCGAGAATGGCCTTCTGCTCTTCAAAGAGGTCGAAAAAAAGGGAGGCTTCTTCAAAGGCGTGGAGACCAACTTCATCCAAAATAAGATTGCCCTGGTCAGAACAACACGGGTCAAGCTTTTGAGCGGGAGAAGAAAAGCCCTGGTGGGCGTCAATAAATATCCGAATTTGATGGAGGAGCTCAATCCCGAGGTGCTGTGCAAAGACATTTCTCCATCCGATCCGAAATTGCTGAAACCGCGTCGTGCAGGACTCGAATTGGAGGTGATCCGATCGAAAACGGAAGCATTTGTCACCGAGAGAGGATATCGCCCTGTAGTCGAATTCGCAAGTTTCGGAAACCTGGCCATGAGAAAGGCGCGGGCGGGATTTGCCTTTGACTTTATAGGCGTGGGCGGATATACGATGGAAGAGGAAAAATCCTATTCTTCAGTCAAAAACGCCGCGGAGACAAGCGCCGCCTCGTCCAGTGACATCGTTGTGATCTGCAGCTCGGATCAGGATTATCTCGATTCTGCTATAGAGTTTGTAAAGACCTTTCGGGCCATTAACACGAGCAAGGTGTTGATTCTGGCAGGTTGCCCCGAAAGTATCATGGAGAAATTGAAAGACTCAGGATTGGATGCTTGCATTCACTTGCGCTCTGACATCCTGGACACCCTTGAGTTGATACACAACAAGATTAGTAAAACATCTAAAACCTTGAAGATATGAGACCTGATTTTTCTGATTTGACACTTCAAACGAATGGGGTCCAAAAAATAGAATCCCGAAAGAAACAGGACGACTGGATGACACCGGAGGGCATCCCCGTGAAGCAAAAATTTTCGAAAGAGGACCTAAAAGAGGCGGAACATCTGGGTTTCACAGCCGGTTTGCCTCCATTCACACGAGGTCCCTACAGCACAATGTACGTCACGCGACCCTGGACCATTAGGCAATACGCAGGTTTTTCGACCGCTGAGGAATCCAACGCATTCTATCGAAGAAACCTGGCAGCCGGTCAGAAAGGCCTTTCAGTGGCTTTTGACCTCGCCACGCACCGAGGCTATGATTCAGATCACCCGCGGGTTACAGGAGATGTTGGAAAAGCCGGTGTGGCCATTGATTCTGTTTTGGACATGGAAATCCTTTTTGATCAGATTCCACTGGACAAGATGTCTGTTTCCATGACTATGAACGGGGCGGTAATCCCCATCATGGCCTTCTACATTGCAGCGGCCAAAAAGCAGGGCGTCAGCACTGAACAACTTAGCGGAACGATTCAGAATGACATCTTAAAGGAGTTCATGGTCAGAAACACCTATATCTATCCGCCACTCCCTTCGATGAAGATCATCGGAGACATCTTCGAATTCACCACGAAGA
>JAUIKV010000130.1 GCA_030430615.1 Bacteroidia bacterium | reverse complement strand
AGAACCAGAATGTACTTGAGCAAATAGAAGCTGTAGGTATCCATTGATCCGCTTACATCGAGCAAAAAAACTACTTTCCGCTTCTCCTTGCGCTTTTTTTTGTAAGCCAAATCGAGCATGACTCCACCCCTTGGGACATTCTTTCGAACCGTCTTTCGGATGTCGATTCTTCCCGTTTTTGCGTTTTTCAGCCTTCGCTTGAATCGCATGCTCATCTGGTGAAAAAGCTCTTCTGCCAATTCTTCCAGCTGCTGCTTGTCTTCAACGTCGACTTTGGTGAAGTCGGTCATCCTCAGGCGAACGGTTTCATTCGCTCCTTTTGTCTGTTTGGTATCCTCCTGCTCCTTCGCATGCGGGTTGTTGAACCTGGCTCCCAAAAATATGACCGAGGAAGAAGTCGATTTCTTTTTCTTCGGTTTCACCTTGATTTCCCTGGGTTCGAGGAGCTCATTGTAATATCGGCTCCAGAACCTGTCGAACATCTCATCGAACCGGTCAAAGTGCTCTTTTCGAGTGCAATAGATAGACTTTAAGCTATAGTGAAAAAGCTTGCGGTCGAGCATGAACCCTCTTCGTGATATTTCAAAAGCCTCTCGTGTCTGCTGTGGGCTGAGTATAAATTGACGCTCCTTGCAGTAAAATGTGAAGTCGACCAAACGCTCCCTGAAAGTCTTTTGCAATTCAACCATAACCAGTTATCAGTCTATCGGATAGAGAAACTCCTGAACGGTTTTATTTCTCACAAAATCAATGTCATCCTGATGCTTGAGCACGCAACCAATGGTGTTTTGAATAATGTCATCGGTGATGTGATCCGCATGGAGCAACAACAGGGTTTTAGCCCAATCGAGTGACTCAGCGATACCCGGAGGTTTATTCAGGCTTGATTTTCGGAGGTTGTGGATGAAAACCACAACTTGCTCTGCCAGGTCCTGATCGATGTCGGGCAGCTTTCTGTGAATGATGTCAATCTCCTTCTGCTTGCTGGGAAAATCCACCCAGTGATAAAGGCATCGACGCCTCAATGCGTCACTGAGTTCACGTGTTCGGTTTGAGGTGAGAATAACCAACGGCTTGGTGACGGCTTTGATCGTTCCCAACTCGGGAATGCTGATTTGAAAATCAGAGAGCAACTCCAAAAGATAGGCCTCAAATTCCTCGTCGGCCCTGTCGATTTCATCGATGAGGAGAACCACAGGCTTTTCGGCACTGATCGATTCCAGCAAAGGCCTTTTCAGAATATATTCCATGCCGAAAATCTTTTTACCCAGGGCGACCCGGTCATTTTCCTTTTCAAACAGGTTCATGTGGAGAAGCTGCTTCTGGTAGTTCCATTCGTAAATGGTCGTATTGACATCGAGGCCTTCATAGCATTGCAGCCGAATCAGGTCTGTATTGAGATGCTCAGCCAGAGTCTGTGCGACCATTGTCTTGCCAACCCCGGGACTTCCTTCCAAAAGAAGTGGCTTTTCCAGGTTTTGCAACAAAAAAATTGCAGTCGCGAGCTCTTCGCTTAAAATGTAATCATGCTCAAAAAAGTCCTGGACAAGATCACTTATATCCTTGTTCAAAAGATTTTGTTTTAAATTTCAAAAATTGGATTCAGTCCTATCCTTTCTTGCTGAACAGCCCCTTCACAACCGATTTGATCATGCCTCCGGCATCTACATTTTGATCCGCTTCTGTGATCTCAACCCCTTCCAACTTCTTGGTAAAGTTTGCAACAAATTGCTTGAATAGCTGATTGGACACGTCTTCCACAAGTCTCGATCCGAATTGGGCGATTTTTCCATTAATGGTCACATCCATTACAGCATCCACATGAGAACCGCCGTCCTCCCTTTTGGAAAGATCCAGATCGAGCTGCATCTCGGCATTGCCCATTCCTTTAGTGTCAATTCCCTTACCTACCAGCCTGATTGTCTGTTCCTCGACATTGACATCGTCATAAATGATGTCAGCATTGTAATTCGCGCTGATCGGCCCAAATTTCAAACCAACTTTACCTTTATATGCATTGTCTGAAACTTTCTCATCAATAGATACGCCCGGCACACACTCAACTACTTCCTCAGGATTAATCAAATATTGCCAAACGACAACAGGAGCCTGATCCACTTCAAATTCTTTCTTTAAACTCGTTTTCATTTTACTTCCTTTTTGAAACAAGGGATCGCGTCTGCCATCCCTTGCCCTATTTAACTATTAATTCTACTTCTTATGTGCCTGAATGGCCTCCCAAACCTTCGCAGGTGAAATTGGAATGTCCAGATGTTTCACTCCAAGTGGTGCCAGGGCATCAATGATCGCATTGGCGATCGCCGGCGGCGCTCCTACGGTTGGAGATTCAGCCACTCCTTTCGCTCCCAGGGGATGATGAGGAGAAGGCGTAATAGTATGGCCTGTTTCCCAATGCGGTGATTCAACTGCTGTTGGCACCAGGTAATCCATAAAAGTTCCGTTCAGAACATTTCCTTCATCGTCGTATTCAATTCCCTCGTACATGGCTGGTGCAATTCCCTGTGTCAGGCCACCGTGTACCTGCCCTTCAACGATCATCGGATTGATGATGTTTCCGCAGTCATCTATGGCCACAAATCGCTTGACGTCAATGGCACCTGTCTCTTCATCTACCTCCACAACACAGATATAAGCTCCGTTGGGGAAGGTCAGGTTAGGCGGATCATAGTAGTGGGTGGTTTCAAATCCCGGCTCCATTCCGGGAGGGAAATTGGTATAGGCTGCGAAGGCAACATCCTGAATGGTTTTAGACTTCTCTGGTGCACCTTTTACAAAGTACTTCCCTACTTCCCACTCGATATCCTCCTCGCTTACTTCCAGGAGGTGAGCCGCAATTTTCTTCCCTTTGTCACGTAGCTTCCGCGCGGCAATTGCAGCAGCGGCACCTGCTGTTGGCGTGCTTCGACTGGCATAGGTCCCAAGACCGTACGGGGCCGTATCTGTATCTCCTTCGTCAATTTCAATGTCGGTATACGGAATACCCAACTCCTCTGCCAGAATCTGGGCGTACGTTGTTTCGTGTCCCTGACCCTGGGATTTGGTACCGAATCGCGCCAAAGCTTTTCCTGTCGGATGCACACGTATCTCAGCACTGTCAAACATTGCGATTCCGAGTATGTCAAAATCTTTGGAAGGACCCGCTCCAACAACCTCAGTGAAGGTACTGATCCCGATTCCCATCAATTTTCCTTCTTTTCGCTTTTCAGCCTGCTCCTTCTTGTAGTCGTCATAGCCAATCATATCCATGGCCTTTTGAAGGGTTGCATGATAGTCTCCACTGTCGTAGCTCCACCCTAAGGGAGATGAATATGGAAACTGCTCTTTTTTGATGAAATTCTCCATGCGCAATTGCGCCGGATCCTTACCGATTTCAGCAGCAAGCTTGTCAACCATTCGCTCGATGGCATGAACGGCTTCAGTCACCCTGAAAGAACATCTGTAAGCAACACCTCCGGGTGCCTTATTGGTATAGACTGCATCCAGTTCGGCAAAGGCATGCTCATAGTCGTAAGAGCCCGTGCAGATTGAAAACATTCCCGTTGGGTATTTTGACGGGTTGGCTGATGAATCCGTGTATCCGTGATCAGCCAGCGTTTTTACTTTGAAGGCCTTGATCTTTCCATCCTTGGTTGCTGCAAGGGTGCAGTCCATGTGATAGTCCCGCGCAAAACCGTTGACCAGGTTCTCCGAGCGGTCCTCGATCCATTTTACAGGCTTACCGATCAGGAAGGTGGCTGCAATAGCTACCACATATGCAGGGTATACCGGAACTTTTCCTCCAAATCCACCTCCGATATCGGGCGAAATGATTCGGATCTTTTCTTCAGACAGTCCGACGTGTCCGGCCACCAGGGCCACCACAGTGCGAATTGCATGTGGAGCCTGTGTTGTCAAATAGACCAATAGCTTTTCTGTATCCTTGTCATAAGAGGCTACACATCCGCATGTCTCAATTGAGGCCACATGAATTCGTGGCAGATAGACCCGCTCTGTAACCACGACATCCGCATTGGCAATTGCCTCATCGGTTTTCTCGCGATCCCCTCTTTCCCAGTGGTAGATCTGGTTGTCCTTTTGACCTTCCTTATCAGGACGCAATAAAGGTGCGTCATCGTCCAATGCCTTAAAGGGATCTACGATTGCTTTCATCGGCTCATAATCGACCTCAACCGCCTCGGCTCCGTCAACCGCGATATACCTGTCGGTGGCAATGACTGCAGCAACTTCCTGAGATTGATGCATGACTGTATCGGTAGGTAATACCATTTGGGTGTCAGACAAAAGCGTTGGCATCCAGTGCAAGTTGTATTGTGCAAGGTCTTCACCCGTAATAACCGCCAAAACCCCAGGTATGGCCAGCGCCTTTTCCTTGTTGATGCTCTTGATCTTCGCATAGGCATATGGGCTTCTTACCATAACCATGCTGAGCATTCCCGGTAGTTTGACATCATCTACATAATTTCCCTTTCCATGAAGAAATCGGGCGTCTTCTTTTCTTTTCACAGAGTGGCCCATTCCGCCAACCTCTGCTGATGTTTTACATTTAAACATAATAATTAGGTGATATTAGAGGTTAGACAGTTTCTTTTTGAAGCTCATCCGCTGCTTGACGGACCGCTTTCACAATGTTGTTATACCCTGTGCATCTGCATAAATTGCCGGATATGCCCCAACGAATCTCATCGTCAGTTGGATTAGGGTTGTTCTTCAACAAATCAATGGATCTCATGATCATCCCGGGCGTGCAGAATCCGCAGTGCAATCCGTGCTGATCGTGAAAGGCCTGTTGCAAGGGATGATTGGTTCCTTCTGCAGCCACTCCTTCGATTGTCGTGATCTCTGAGCCATCCGCCCTGACAGCAAGATAGGTACAGGATTTGATCGATTTTCCATCGAGGAGTATGGTGCAAGCGCCGCAATTCGAAGTGTCGCACCCAATGTGCGTTCCGGTCAGGTCCAGTTCTTCTCTGATGAAATGAACCAAAAGAAGCCGGGAATCGACCTCCCGTGTCACACTGGTTCCGTTTATAGTTAATGTGATTTCGTGTTTCATGACTTTGATTTTTAGCTTTTGGCACGTTCGAGCGCACGGTGAATCATTCTTTTGGTTATCGTATTTGTAATTGACCTTTTGTAGGCTTCTGAGCCTCTGAGGTCACTGGAAGGATCGCAGTCTTCGCCTGCAATGACTCCTGCCTGCTCAATAAGGTCTTTGGTGATCTCCTTCCCGCGCAGAAGATCTTCTGCCCTGGTAAGTCTCAACGGCGTAATGCTCAAATTAGTAAGTCCTATGCCTATTTCCTTGCAGACGCCCGATGAATCCAATTCAAGATAAACGGCAGAACCGGCGGCAGCATAATCACCGACTTTTCGCTCCACCTTGTAATAGGCGCCCCCACAACCCGGTTGATGCCTGGGCAATTCTATTTCCACCAAAATCTCAACGGGTTCCAGTGCCGTCATGTAGAAGCCGTGGAAGAAGTCATCAATAGGTATGCTTCTTCTTCCGTTCGGGCCTTCTGCAATGAGAACCGCGCGCAAGGCCAGCATTAGAGAGGGCTGATCATTGGCAGCATCGCCATGGGCGATGTTTCCTCCGATGGTTCCACAGTTTCGAACTGATGGATCGGCTATCAATTTTGCCGCGTCCTTGAAAATAGGGTACTTCTCCTGGATCAATTGAGAGTGTTCAATCTCAGACTGGGTTGTCATAGCTCCAATTCTGAGCTTGTCACCGTCTTCTTTGATGTAAGACAATCCGTCAATCTTGCTGATGTCGATAATGTGTTCAGGTGTTGCAAAACGAAGTTTCATCATGGGCAGGAGACTGTGTCCTCCTGACATGTATTTTGCTTCATCACCCAATTCTTCTGACAAGGTGAACGCCTCCTGTAAAGAGCTCGCCTTGTGATAGGTAAAGTTAGATGGAATCATATTGCTGTTAATTTGTTTTTTTAGGCTCCTTAAGGTACGACAATTTTCTCAATTTGCGAGAATGATAAATTCAAGAATATAATTTTATGATATTTTTAATATTTGAGGCTCAAATTGCTAAATTGAAATAAAATCAAATAGAAGCCTAATGTTAAACTAATGACTAATTAAAAAGTTTCAATAGTTAAACAAATTCACGTGATTCTGAAATTGTCGCTAGTTGAAGTACATTTCGAAAATTCTGTTACGAGACCAAATGTTTCACATAAAAACATCTTACTGAAGCCAAAAAGGGCAGCCTGAATTTGATTTGAAAATATCCGATTTCGGAAAATACGTTAAATTTACGTCCCGAAACTGAACGAAAATTCCCGGACTTAAATGGACAAAAAAATCTATCTGGACTACAACGCGACCACACCCTGCGATCCTAAGGTAGTGGATCATATGTTGCCCTTGTTCTCCGAAAATTTCGGGAATCCGTCAAGCTCTCATCACGCCTATGGATGGATCGCGAGAGATGTAGTTCGCGAATCGACCCAATTGATTGCCGACAACCTGGGGATTTCACCCTCAACCCTGACATATACTTCAGGTGCGACTGAGAGCTCCAATATGATTCTCAAAAGCTTTGCAGGTGAGAACGAGCATGGCTTGAATCACATCATAACCTGCAAAACAGAGCATAAAGCAGTACTTGACACCTGTGAGCAGCTTGAAAGAAATAAACTGGCCGATGTCACTTATTTGGATGTAGATGTTCAGGGAGTTGTAGATTTAGACCAACTTAGAGAATCTATCCGGCCCGGAACAGTTTTAGTGGCGATCATGCATTCGAATAACGAAACCGGGGCGATCCAACCGCTTGAGAAAATTGGAAAGATCATAGAAGGCCAAGACATTCAATTGTTCACCGATGCTACCCAGTCTCTGGGAAAGGTTCCATTGGATGCGTTACTTGAAGTCGCTGACTACGCCTGCTTTTCGGCTCATAAATTGTATGGCCCCAAAGGCATGGGTCTCGTTTATGCAAGAAACGGCAAAGAAGACCCTTTTCTGAAAAGCCTGATCCAGGGCGGCGGACAACAGAAGAGAATGCGAGGTGGCACCTTGAACACTCCCGGTATAGCGGGGTTTGCCAAGGCAGTTGAACTGAGCTATTCCAATCTTGACGACGAGCGAGCCCGTCTCACAAAGCTCCGAAATCGTCTGGAATCAGGTCTTTTGAACATTGAGCTGTCAAATTGCAACAGCCGTGCAGACAATCGTCTGCCCA
>JAUIKV010000129.1 GCA_030430615.1 Bacteroidia bacterium | reverse complement strand
AAAACCTGGACAGGGAGTCCGTTCTCGTATTCTCGCACAGATGCTTCGATCATGAAGAGAAACCCATGCTGATGCGAGCTAAAGACAGCACGGCGCTGGTAAACACCTACATTGAAGGAGATAAGGCCTTTCTAATAGGCAAGGGAGACAATAAAGTTAGAAACATCTCTCCCCAACCGGATGCTTGTGGTCGCGATGCCGCTCACCAGGACCTAACTTGTTCGAGTTGTCACAGTCAGTGGGCACCGAGGTGCATTGGCTGCCACAACAGTTTTGAGAAAAACGATCCGATGGCCTATGACCTTCTTGAGAAAAAGGTCGCCCAGTCGGGTTGGGCAGAGCACGTGTATGAATTCTCGTCAGATATTCCCGCACTGGGAGTTCGCGAAAGAGACGGGCAACGCCACATCGAGCCCGCTATTCCCGGAATGATCCTGACGATTGACCACGACAGTTTTGAAGAAGACAGTTTGTCGGGAACTGCATTCAAACGTCTTTATGCGCCAAATTCCCCGCATACTATAGGGAAAGAGTCTCGTACGTGCGTTTCCTGCCACGCTAATCCTGCCGCCCTGGGTTACGGCCGCGGTGAACTCGAATTCGAAGTTTCCCAATCGGAGAGCCGGTGGACTTTTACACCGGAATACGCCGAGAATAGCAATGATGGACTTCCTGAAGATGCATGGATTCCTTTTTTGGGACTTCCCCTGGCCGATGTGTTCTCAACGCGTAGCGATTTTCGCCCGTTCGACCTGGACGAGCAAAAGAGTATACTAACCGTGGGTGCCTGCCTTGAGTGCCACGCCCCGGATTCTCCATTGATGAGAAGGTCGTTGACTTCAGGAATAAATCCCTTACTTTTGGAAAGGAACGAACAGTGCGAGCTTCCCAAATTTGACTGAACTGCCTAAAATGAAATGAAACCGGAGAGTCTCGGAAATACATTTGTCTGGATTTACTTTGTCGTAACAGCTCTCGACCTAATCGGTGTCGGCCTTGACATGGAATGGCTGGTCCGGATTTGCAAACCCCTCATGATGACAAGCCTTATGGCATTTTATTGGGTGGTCTCCTCCAGACGGAGCAAATTATATCTGGGCGCTCTGTTCTTTTCCCTGCTGGGGGACATTTTCCTTCTTGACAAGGAAGGAATGTTTCTATTAGGCATTGGAGCTTTCCTAATAACACAGATTCTTTTCATCGTTTTGGTCTTGAAAAGGTCAAGTGCCTTTTCAATCCCAAAATTGATTTTGAGCGCAATTCCTTTTCTGATCTACCTCGTTTTACTGATGCAAACCCTGGCACCCACACTGGAGGACCTCTTCTATCCGGTACTTATCTATGGCTCGGTGATTTCCCTTTTTGGAATTACGGCCATGAACTATCACTTGAACCACAGAAATGCAAGTTCCAGGATTCTTCTGGCCGGGGCCATTCTTTTCATCATGTCGGACAGCATGATCGCACTGAACAAGTTCTATTCCCCGCATATGATTTATCCTGTGGCCATCATGTTGACCTACGCGCTGGCTCAGTACCTGATCTGTCACTCAATGCTCATAGAAGAGCGGTCTTAACTATTGTTTGAAGACGTCTATTTATTTGAACATGTCCATGCCAGGAATGTCGGGCAAACCACCCTGGGCAGCGGCGGCCATTTCGGCTTCGTGAATTTTCGAGGCTTTTTCCAGCGCTTTGTTCAATGCCAGGATCAGGTAGTCCTCGAGCGCCTCTTTATCTTCAAGAAGCTCATCGTCGATGGCTAAATTCTTGATCTGGCGATTGGCAGTCACGGTTACCACAACGAGGCCGTTCCCGGCTTCTCCATCTACCATGACCTTGTCCATTCGCTTCCTGGTTTCTTCAATCTTGGCCTGAGCCTCTTTGAGTTTGGCCATCATTCCTTCCATATCTCCAAGCATAATTGTCCTTGTTAAATTTAAATGTTAGTTTCGCGGTCACTCACAAGACCTTCACAAAATTAATAAAATGATCAATGAGGAAACATGATTAAGAAATTAAGTGCCCTGGCAATTGTAATATCCGCTATTTTTGCAGTTTCCTGCAAGAATGAAAAAACAGAAGAAAGAAATCATATGAGAGATGCCCAAAAACAGGTCAAACCTCCTGTAGCCCGAAAAATACCCAAAGAACTACAGATTCATGGTGACCTGCGCATAGACAACTATTACTGGCTCAATGAGAGAGAAAACCCTGAAGTAATCCAGTATTTGGAGAAGGAAAATGCCTACTATGAGTCTATGTCCTCACACACAACTAAGTTCCAGGAGGACTTGTTCGAGGAGATGAAGTCCAGAATTAAGGAGGAGGATGAGTCAGTTCCCTACCGGAAGAACGGATTTTACTACATCACGCGCTTCAAGACCGGGCAGCAATATCCGATATACTCCAGGAAGAAGGGTAACCTGGAAGCGCCGGAGGAGATTATAGTGGATGTAAATAAAATGGCGGAAGGTCATGACTACTATGCACTTTCCGGATTGAATATCAGTCCTGACAACAAGATTGCTGCCTTTGGAGTGGACACGCTGAGCCGACGCCAGTATGATCTGAGGTTCAAGAACCTGGAAACGAAGGAACTGTTCCCGGAGGAGATTAAGAATACCACCGGTAATTCTGCCTGGGCCAGCGACAATAAAACTGTTTTCTATGCCCGAAAGGACCCTGTCACTCTGCGAAGTGACAAAATTTACAAGCACATTCTGGGCACAGATCCCTCCGAAGACAAGTTGATTTACGAGGAGGAAGACGAGACGTTCTGGACATTCGTCTACAGGTCGAAATCGAACAAATACATAATTATTGGAGCCTACAGCACCCTAACGACGGAGTATCGGTTTTTGGACGCTGAAGATCCTGACGGAGACTTCTCCTTAATTCAGGAAAGAGAGCGGGGTCTGGAATATTCGGTCGCTCATTTCGAGGACTACTTCTATGTCCATACCAACAAGGACGGCGCCACGAACTTTAAGCTGATGAAGACCCGGGTAGATAAGACCCAAAAAGAGAATTGGGAGGAAGTCATCCCGCACCGTAAAGACACCTTGCTCGAAGACATCTCCATTTTCAAAGAGTTTATCGTTCTTGAGGAACGTAACAATGGCCTGAACAAAATCCGGATCAGAAAATGGGACGACAGCGAAGACTTCCATCTTCCTTTCGAAGAAGAAACCTACTCGGCTTCGGTGTACAATAACCCGGAATTCGACACCAATCTCATTCGCTACAGCTATAATTCACTTACTACACCGAACTCGGTCATCGATTTCGATGTGAATTCAAAGACAAAAGAGGTGAAA
Organism: Bacteroidia bacterium; assembly: GCA_030430615.1. Classification (GTDB taxonomy): domain Bacteria; phylum Bacteroidota; class Bacteroidia; order Flavobacteriales; family Flavobacteriaceae; genus Lutimonas. The sequence goes on along the minus strand of JAUIKV010000129.1, from coordinate 3,932 downwards.
AAGGAACAGGAAGTGCTTGGTGGCAAATTCAACAAAGACAACTACAGGAGCGAACGGATTTGGGCAAATGCGCGGGATGGCAAAAAGGTGGCCATTTCCCTGGTTTATCACAAGGATACAAAACCAGGAAGTGATACGCCATTGCTTTTGTACGGCTACGGATCTTACGGAAGCATCGTCAGGGACCGCTTCAGCAGCGTGCGTCTTAGTTTGCTCGACAGGGGCTTCATCTATGCGATCGCCCATGTGCGAGGAGGTGAATACCTGGGCAGATCCTGGTATGAGGACGGAAAGATGTTCAACAAAAAGAATACCTTCAATGATTTTGCGGACGCAGCCTCTCATTTGATCGATCAGGGATATACCTCGGCAGATCACCTTTACGCCGAAGGGGGTTCAGCAGGAGGGCTTCTCATGGGAGCGGTCATCAATATGAACCCTGAGCTTTTCAATGGAGTGATCGCAGCCGTTCCTTTTGTGGACGTTGTCACTACGATGCTGGACGAAAGCATCCCGCTGACAACAGGGGAGTTCGACGAGTGGGGAAATCCCAAGGAAAAGGACTCCTATGACTATATGCTTTCGTATTCACCCTATGACAACATTCAGGCGAAGGAGTACCCTAATTTGCTTGTGACTACGGGCCTGCATGATTCCCAGGTGCAGTATTTTGAGCCTGCCAAATGGGTTGCCAAACTCAGGGACATGAAAACAGACAACAATAAATTGCTGCTTTATACGAACATGGATACCGGGCACGGTGGTGCCTCCGGACGGTTCGACGCTTTGAAAGAAGTGGCACGTGACTATGCTTTTCTTCTTGATTTAGAGGGAATTACGCATTAAAAAGTTTTTTTGTAATATTGTGATTAGCGTTACCGAGGCCTCAATCTTCTCCCCCTTTTCAATGGAGGTTTAAAAAAAATAATTAAATTTGCGCGGTTTTTATAATCAAAGTATTATAATTCTATGAAAAAACATAACGGTATAACTAATTGTATTTTGGATTTAGTCGGAGAGACGCCTCTCATACGATTGAACAAAATAACAGAAGAGTTAGACGGTGAGTTCTTAGCAAAATACGAAGCCTTCAATCCCGGGCACTCTATGAAAGACAGAATAGCAGTGCACATTGTGGAGCAGGCAGAAAAAAAGGGGATACTCAAGAAAGGGAGCACAGTCATTGAGACCACTTCCGGGAACACAGGTTTCAGCGTGGCTCTGGTGTGCATCATAAAGGGTTATGAGTGCATTTTAGCGGTCAATTCGAAAGCTTCCAATGGCAAGATCAACATGCTCAGAGCCATGGGCGCCAAGGTTTATGTTTGTCCGGCTCATGTCAGTGCGGATGATCCGAGATCCTATTATCAGGTAGCAAAGCGACTCCATGCAGAAACAGCGGATTCTGTTTACATCAACCAATATTTCAACGAACTCAATTCAGAGGCACATTACCTTTCGACCGGACCCGAGATATGGGAACAATCAAAGGGCAAGGTCACGCATGTGGTTGTAGCCAGTGGAACGGGAGGCACCATTTCAGGTGTAGGAAAGTACCTCAAAGAGAAAAATCCTGAGATCAAAGTATTGGGTGTCGATGCTTATGGATCCATTCTCAAGAAGTTTCACGAGACCTCAGACTTCGATACCAATGAAATCTATCCATACCGAATAGAAGGTCTTGGTAAGAATCTCGTGCCCTCGGCCACAAATTTCGAGGTAATTGATGTCTTTGAGAAAGTAACGGATGAAGACGCAGCTCACAGGGCCAGAGAATTGGCCACTACAGAAGGGCTATTCACCGGATATACAAGTGGTGCAGTGATTCAGGCCACCTTCCAGTACGCGGCGAAAAATTATTTTGACAAAAACAGCGTAGTGGTGATGATACTTCCGGACCACGGATCGCGTTACATGGAAAAAGTCTATTCAGATGAATGGATGAGTGATCAAGGTTTTTTCGATACTCAGAAACAGGCCAGAGGTTCTTTGGAGATCATTCAATAAGACGGTTGTAACGAATATGTACAAAGGCCATTCGCATTGCGAATGGCCTTTTCTTTTATCATTTTCTATAAACATCAAAAGGTCGGAATGAGAAATTTTCCTATTTTTGCACTTGATTTAAAAGGAGGTACATTATCTTCTTTCGAAACGATTTTTGAAGATGAAAGACTTATTTGAGAGAATTATCAAGGATAAGGGTCCTTTGGGAAAATGGGCCAAACAAGCTGAAGGCTATTACGTATTTCCAAAGCTTGAGGGTCCGATCTCCAATCGGATGAAATTCAATGGCCGTGAGGTCATTACCTGGAGCATCAATGATTATTTGGGACTGGCCAATCATCCGGATGTGGTTAAGGCGGATGCAGAAGCTGCTGCCGAGCATGGAATGGCTTATCCCATGGGTGCGCGAATGATGAGTGGCCATACGAAATACCACGAGCAATTGGAGCGTGAATGTGCCGAGTTTGTCGGAAAAGAAGCCGCATATCTTGTGAATTTCGGATACCAGGGAATGGTGTCGGCTATTGATGCCCTTGTCACGAAGAACGATGTTGTGGTTTATGACATGGATTCCCATGCCTGTATCATTGACGGAGCGAGACTGCACCAGGGGAAACGGTTCACTTTTCGTCACAACGACATCGAAAGTTTCGAAAAGAACCTAGAGCGGGCTGTTAAGATTGCAGAAGAGACAGGTGGAGGGGTTCTCGTTATCAGCGAAGGTGTCTTCGGAATGCGAGGAGAGCAGGGCAAACTCAAGGAAATTTGTGCCCTCAAGAAAAAATACAATTTCAGATTGCTGGTCGATGACGCTCACGGCTTCGGAACACTTGGCAAATCGGGTGCCGGGGCAGGAGAGGAGCAAGGCGTGCAAGATGCAATTGACGTTTACTTTGCCACCTTTGCCAAATCGATGGCGGGTATTGGAGCGTTTTTTGCCGGAGACAAAGAGGTTATCAAATATCTTCAATACAACATGCGATCTCAAATGTTCGCCAAGTCACTGCCAATGGCGATGGTGAAAGGCGCATTGAAAAGACTGGATATGATTCGGACTATGCCCGAACTCAGAGAGAAGCTGTGGGAAAATGTGAATGCCCTGCAGAACGGACTGGTCGAAAAAGGTTTCAATATTGGAAAGACGAATACCTGTGTCACTCCGGTTTTCCTGGAAGGAGATATTCCGGAAGCCATGGCCATGGTGAACGATCTGAGGGAAAACTACGGTATATTCTGCTCGATAGTTGTGTACCCTGTGATCCCAAAAGGGATGATCCTGTTGAGGTTGATTCCTACTGCTGCGCATACGCTGGAAGATGTCGAGGAAACCATCAAGGCATTCTCATCCATTAGGGAAAAATTGAATAAAGGTTTTTACAAGAGGATCGCAGCCGCCCTGATGTCAGAAGATGCCATGACAGAATAAAAATTAAAACCGCCTGGGGCGGTTTTTTTATTTCTCCATGTCGAGCCGTGAACTCGCGACTGAGTCTTCCCGATCAAAATCCTCGTTCAAATACTTCAGGTAACCCACGATGCCGATCATCGCTGCATTATCGGTCGTATATTCGAACTTCGGAATGTACGTTGTCCATCCATCAGATGCTTCCATAGCCTTCAGGGTTGAGCGAATCTCGGAATTAGCTGATACACCTCCTGCTATTCCTATGTGCGTAATACCCGTCATTTCGGAGGCTTTTTTAAGGCGATTCATCAGGATGGTCACTATGGTTCGTTGAACAGAGGCACAGATGTCATCGATCCGTTGTTGAATGAAATCGGGGTTCTTTTTTTGCTCCTTTTGCAGAAAGTACAAGATAGCCGTTTTGAGCCCACTGAAACTGAAGTCCAGCGGGTTTTCCGTTTTGGGCTCTGAGAAGCTGAACGCCAGAGGGTCTCCTTGAGAGGCATGTTTGTCTATAAGC
>JAUIKV010000128.1 GCA_030430615.1 Bacteroidia bacterium | reverse complement strand
AGAAATCTAATCAGGATTAGAAATCAATCCCTATCAATTGATCAACTATGCAACGCCTTAATCATCACGCTCCGTCAAGGAAATTCTATGTCCTAATTTCAACCATCTTCTTCCTTTTTTTGGCTGCCCCCGTGGTTTCACAGGAGCAGGTGGGAAGACCATTGATTACCAATTATCGTTATCTCGACTATGATGCCGCTCCTACAAACTGGTGGGCCGTCGAAGACGATAATGGAATCATGTATTTTGCCAATAATGCAGGGGTCATGCAATATGATGGGGTCACTTGGACAACGGTTGATGACTCATCCTCAAGGTGTTTGGCATTTGATGACAACGGAGTTCTATATTCAGGAGGATTTGGAGATTTTGGCTATTTGGAAGCCAATGACCAGGGAGTTTTAGAATACAAGTCCCTATTGGATAAAGTTCCCGAAGAGCATAAAGAGTTCAGAGAAGTTTGGGAAGTTGACAATTACAAAGGTAGGATTATATTCAGAACAAATAACAAACTTTTTGTCTGGGATGGAGAATCCATAAAGGTGATCCCTTCGGAGGACGCTTTTCATGTTGGTAATATTGTACATGGAAAGTATTATGTGAGGATATGGAATAAAGGTTTATGCATTTTAACTGATGATGACACTTTCGAAGTTGTTACAGGCGGCGAACGCTTTGCTGATGAAAGGATTTATGTAATGTTACCCTTTGATGAGAATAGGGTGTTGTTGGGAACCAGGACCCAGGGATTCTTCATATTTGATGGTGAGACCTATACGCCATTTAAAACGGAGGCGGATGAATTTATTAAAGAAGCAATTTATCTGCCAGGCCTGGTTTTAGACAATGGTAATTTTGTGATAAACACATTCGCAGATGGAACGTACCTCATAAATAAGCAAGGAAAGCTTATTCAGAAATACACGACTGACAACGGATTACAAGACGGTAGCACAAGCTTTGTTTTTCTTGATTCGAGAGGAGTTCTTTGGATGCCCTTATTCAACGGAATCTCGCAGGTTAATCTCAATTCATCAGTCACATCGATCGACTCAAATATGGGTCTGCCCACAAATGTGGTTTTTACCACATACAAGTTTAATGATTTAGTCTATCTAAGTACTAATAATGGTATTTTCTATCTTGAACCTGGGGCCAAAGAGGTAAAACTCATCGAAGGAACAAGTGGTCAGGGTACCAACTTCATCGAGCATGATGGACGCTTATTTGCCGGAACTGGGTTTCTTGGTTTGATTGAAATAAAAGGTAGAGATTTCGAGTTCGTTAGAAAAAGTGTGAATTATGATTTGCGAGCCAATGAACTTGCAAAGTCCAAACTCGATGAAAATCGATTATACGTTTCCACCCAGGAGGGAATTGTCAGCTTTTATTTCGATGAAGCTAAGAAGCAATATGTGACGGAATCTGAAACCAAAGAATATAGAACTAATGATATTCGTGAACGAAAGGACGGAGCTTTATGGTTGCCATCTCCTGAAGACGGGGAATGGAAACTGATGATTCCAAGCGTCGTTGATTCTAAATTGGATTTTCAAAAATCTGAAGTACTTGTCTATAACAAGGAAAAAGGAATACCGGAATCTGGAATGGGATTGTTTTGGTTTGACGAGGAGTTTGTTGGTATTTCAGGAGATACAGAAAAAACCTATCGATATGATTATGAGAATGATAGGTTTGAAGAACACAAGTTTCCGTTCAACGACTTAATTACATGGCAAGGACGTGGTATTCCCTTTTATGAGGATTACAAAGGAAGGCACTGGTTTGGTTTTGGCGATGGAATCATTGTTGCGGAAAAAGATGAATCGGGAAATTATGTTTACAATACGGAAACGTTCAAAGAGCTCAAGAACAGGCAAATATATAATGTTTTTGTTGAGGAAACGGGAGATTCCGAGAATACTATAGCATGGATATCTGGACCGGATGGTGTGGTGAGATATGAAGGTAATCTTAATAGACCTACGGGTACAAATTTTAACGTGAAGATAAGAAACGTAACCGTAGGGCAGGATTCATTGATTTATGCAGGAAACATTGACTTTCCGGAAGATGTTAAAATAAATAATGAGTTAAATACTGTCAACCTTGGCTATGCAGCTCCATTTTACATTGGTGAGCGTGACATGCAGTACAAAACATATCTTGAAGGACTTGATGCTGATTGGTCTGACTGGATAAAACAAACCAACCGTGAGTATATCAATCTTCCACCAGGTAGATACACCTTTAAGGTCAAAGCTAAAAATCTGTACGGAGACGAAACAGAGGAAGCCTCAATCTCTTTTGGAATTGCACCACCCTGGTATGAAACCTGGTGGGCCTATACCCTCTATGTTTTAGGGTTTCTCCTGCTTGTCTATGCGATAGTGCGATCACGAACCCGAATTCTTGTCAACCAGAGAAAGGCTTTGGAAGACAAAGTTGAGGAACGAACCCGAGAAGTCAGTCAACGCCTGGAAGAGCTGGCAACAGTCAACCAGGTGAGTCAGGCTCTGACTCAAAAACTTGAGCTCAATGAGCTTATCCAAATGGTGGGTAAGGAGATGAAAAAAGTTTTTAAATCTGACATTACCTACCTGGCGATCCTGGATGCAGAGAATGATGTAATTAACTTCCCATTCCAGGACGGAGACAACATGGCTCCGATGAAATACGGCGAAGGCCTGACCTCCAAGATCATTAAGACGGGTGAGGCTCTACTTATAAATCACGATACGGAAATCGAGGCCGAGTACGAAAAAAGTGGCCTTGAGCAGACCGGTAAAAAAGCCATCTCTTATCTTGGCGTTCCAATCCCAGTGGAGGATAAAATCATCGGTGTGCTAAGTGTGCAAAGCACCAAACAAGCCAGTCGATTCAGTGAAGAAGACAAACGCCTTTTGAGTACGATCGCTATCAATGTGGGAGTCGCCCTGCACAATGCCGAGCTCTATGAGGAAGCTAAGGAAGCAAAAGCCAAAGCCGAGGATGCCAATGAAGCCAAATCTGCATTCTTGTCTACGGTCAGCCATGAATTGAGAACACCTCTGACGTCAGTTTTAGGGTTTGCCAAGATCATCAGAAAACGACTGGAAGACAAGGTATTCCCTTCAGTCACGGTTGAAGACCAGAAAATCAAACGCACCATGAAACAGGTGAGTGAGAACCTCAATGTGGTGGTCTCTGAGGGTGAACGCCTGACCAATTTGATCAATGACGTGCTCGACCTTGCCAAAATCGAGTCAGGACGCATGGAATGGCACATGAAGCCTGTATTCCTGCAGGACGTGATCAACCGCGCCATTGCCAGTACTTCGACCCTGTTCGAGCAGAAAGGACTGACCCTGCAAAAGAATATATCATCTGATCTTCCTCTGGTGAGTGCAGATGAGGATAAACTCATCCAGGTGGTGATCAACCTTTTGTCTAATGCCGTAAAATTCACGGACAAAGGTAAGGTCGCAATCGATGCTTATCAGGATGAAGGACAGATCATCGTTGAAGTGCAGGATACCGGTATCGGCATCGCCGATGACGACAAGCACAAGGTGTTTGAGCGTTTCCGACAGGCAGGAGACACCCTTACCGACAAACCCCAGGGAACCGGGTTGGGTCTCCCGATCTGTCGCGAGATCATTGAACATCACGGGGGCATCATTTGGATGAAAAGTGACCTTGGTGTGGGCAGTACCTTCTTCTTCAGCATCCCAACGATGGGAGAGGCAGGTCCGGAACAACCCATCCAGCTCGATCGCATTCTCAACAGCCTGAAAAAGCAAATCAAGCACTCTTCTCTCAGCGATGTGAAGAAAGAACCTACGATTTTAGTGGTCGACGACGATACACCAATACGATCATTGTTAAGACAGGAGCTTGGGGATGCAGGATACCAGGTCCAGGAAGCTTCCAACGGAAAGGCAGCTCTCGACATGGTTAGAATGTCAAAACCGGATTTGATCATCCTGGACGTGATGATGCCGGAGATCAATGGTTTCGACGTTGCAGCCGTTCTCAAGAATGATCCGGCAACAATGGATATTCCGATAATCATCCTGTCAATTGTACAGGACAAAGAACGAGGACTCAAAATTGGAGTTGACAGGTACCTCACCAAGCCCATCAATACAGAACAGCTCTTTCACGAGGTGGACGAGCTGCTGGAGCAGGGGGTATCGAAAAAGAAAGTGCTCGTGGTTGATGAGGACGCCTCGGCTGTCAAGACCTTATCCGAAGTGCTGAATGCCCGTGGTTATAAAGTGCTGGAAAGCGAGCCGAAGGACCTGATCAAAAAAGCCACTGAATCACGGCCCGACATTATCATGCTGAATTCGGTCTATAACGGAGACCAGAAGCTGATCAAGGACCTGAAGGTTCAGAAAGGCATGGAGAACACGATGTTCTTCATTTATGAATAAAAATGAAATCATAAATACAAACTTGAATACCTATGGGACAGAAATTATTGATCGTTGACGACGAATCACACATCCGAATGCTCATCGAGCAAACCCTGGAAGACCTGGAAGATGAAGGTGTAGAGCTTCTTTTCGCCGAAAATGGTGCCCAGGCCCTTGAGATCATTCAAAAAGAAGAACCCAATCTTGTTTTTTTAGACGTGATGATGCCGAAGATGAATGGAATGGAGGTCTGTCAAAAAGTAAAAAAAGAGTTGAACCTGTCTCATGTCTACATCATCCTTTTAACCGCAAAGGGACAGGAGGTCGATCGACAGAAGGGTCTTGATATGGGTGCTGATCGCTACATGACCAAACCCTTCGATCCCGATGAGATGCTATCGGTCGCGGAAGAAGTTTTAAATGTGTAAATGATCAGGGAAAAAACCATAAAACAACAAATTCGTGCCCTCAGGGGCGTTTTGCGAAACGAACGGACTTCTAGAATCCTTGAGGGTCTGAAGGAGGAGATGCAGATGGATCTCTCGATCACAGATCTAGACGGAGGCGTTCTTTATGGAGGTGATGAGCCCATGCCCCACCAGTTTCCTATTTCAGACAACGGCAACGAGTTCGCCTTTGTCAAGAGCAGCCGGGCGCAGGGATCTGTAATTGCTGATCTGTTGTCGGCCCTGGCTCAAAAAGACCTGGAGAAGAAGCGAATCGGAAACGAGGTGCTGGGTCTTTACCGGGAGATCAATATGATTTACGATTTCAGCGAAATGCTGGCTGAAAAAATAGATGTGCCCTCAATCGCTGAAATGACCCTGGGCGAAGCATCTCAGATCATCGATTCTACCCATGGACTCTTTCTCATACACGAAAGTGAAACGGATCGAGTAGTCAAGCTCAGCTCTTTTGGTGATGATCCCAATCGGGAAGATAACATCCTCCGACAAAACGAGGTGTTGAAAGAGCTCATTCATCGGGGCACCTCCTCGATCGTTCCCCATGAGCGCATTGCGGCCAACCCTGCGCTTTCTCACCTGAAGGCGATGATGTACGCTCCTTTGAAGGTTAAGAACAAGACCATGGGCATGGTGATCCTCGGACACAGTGAAGAACGAGAATTCACGGCAGGAGAGCTGAAGCTGTTGACCACAATCTCACTTCAGGCAGCCGTAGCGATTGAAAGTGCCCAGCTCTATCAGAAAGGATTGAAGGAAGCTCAGGAAAGGGAGCACGCAATCAAGAGCATACATGAAGTGAGCCAAAAATTTGTTCCGACCGAATTCATACGTTCACTCGGCAAGGATCGACTGACGGAGGTCTCACTTGGAGATCTTGCCGAAAAGGAAGTGTCAGTTCTTTTTGTCGACATCCGCGGATTCACCGCGCTTTCAGAAAAACTCAGTCCGAGAGACAACTTCTTGTTTATCAATTCTTTCAATAAAAAGATGGGGCCGATCATCCGTGAAAACAAGGGCTTTATCATGCAGTACCTTGGCGATGGCTTCATGGCTCTGTTCCCGGGAGGATCCCAGCAGGCACTTCGAGCCTCCGTTCAGATGCACGTGGCTTTGGAAGAATACAACCGTGAGCGAATGGATAAGGGCAGATCCCCCGTCAAGATAGGCATCGGCATGCAAAACGGTGATCTTATCATGGGCATCACAGGAGATGTGGAACGGCTCGACGCTGCGATTATTTCGGACACGGTAAATACCGCGTCTCGCATTGAGGGCCTTTCGAAGCACTTCGGAACCTCGATCCTGATCACCGGGAGCTGTCGTGAAAACCTGAGCCATCCGGAGGAGTTTGATTTCAGGTACCTCGGACCGGTACAGGTAATTGGCAAGCAAAAGCCCATCGATCTCTACGAGTGCATCAACGGTGACTCCCCTGCCCTGCTGGATCACAAACGCAAAACCCTGGACACTTTTGACAAAGGGATGGATCTGTATTTCAACAAGGAATTCGCCATGGCTGCTGTTACTTTCCAGCAGATCTTCAAGAAGAATCGTGAGGACCTCACCGCCAAGCTCTTTTTGAACCGGGCAGCGCACCTGATCACCGAGGAGATTGAAGACGACTGGAAGGGTATTCAGTCGATGACCACCAAGTAAAGGAAATAATATTATTTTTTTTTGGCAATACTGTAACAACTCACAGAAGCAACTGTCCTTAATTTTGTACATGCGACACTCCATGTGCATTCATACAGAGAATAAGTACCTAATCAAAAAACACTATCCCATGAAACGAACGATTCAATCCGCTTTGATGCTCTGTGCCCTTTTTATCGGAGTCAATCTGACAATGGCCCAGTCCAAAACCTTTGATGTCAAATCTTTTGACGAAGTGATTATCAGCCCGCATATTGAGGTCGTCTTTGAAAAAGCGGACACCCAATCGGTGGTCATTGAAAACATTGATGTCGGCTATGACAAACTCAACGTCGAGGTGAAAGGGAAAACCCTTCATATCTACCTGGATGACGCGAAGGTCTACACCAAATCGAAAAAAGTCAATTCGGATGATTACAAAGGAAAGCACGCGGTATATGATGGAACCATTGTATCTGCCAAAGTCTATTATACTGACGTGGATTTGATCTCACTTCGAGGAGAAGAAAGCCATAAGCTAACCAGCAAGCTTACCGGTGATGAATTCAAACTAACCCTATACGGTGAACCCAAGGTATACGTTTCAGACATGGACCTGGATGAGTTCCAGGTGACTTTGTATGGAGAAGCCTATCTCGAAGTAGAAAATGGCAGGGCTCAGCGCCAGAAGATAGTTTCTTACGGAGAGAGCGAAGTAAACACATTAGGAGTAAACAACTCCTCAGCCAAGATCACAGCTTACGGTGAGGGACGGGTCAGGTTGGCTGTATCTGACGACCTCAAGGTAACGGCCTATGGT
>JAUIKV010000127.1 GCA_030430615.1 Bacteroidia bacterium | reverse complement strand
AGCAGCCATTTTTAGAAATATTGGTGCAGGAGTCCTTTGTTTGCTCGGCATCGTCGCTTGTGAAAGAGACCTTGAAGACATCGCAGTAGACCTTGCCGGACAGAGACCCTTCGGAGTTGGAGATTCCATTCTTGAGGTGATTGCCTACAATGTCAGCATTGATTCCAACCGCACAGACAACAACAATACCAATAAGTTGCCCCTGTACCTTTTCGGGTTGAACCGGGACAATGACTTTGGTCGCATGAGGAGCAAAATAGTGAGCCAGGTATATTTGCCGGTCTTCACGACTCTGGACTGGGGCGACAACGCCGTGGTAGACGAGGTTGTGGTTGAGCTCCCTTACTACTACGCAAGAGACGGGGAACAGGCTGCGATAGACCCGGATACAGGCTTGCCAATTATCGGTGAGAATGGGGATACCCTGCAAGTGCCCAATTTCGTTTTAGATTCCGTTTACGGAAATCGGGACGTGGAGTTTCAAACCCGGGTTTTCGAATTGGGAACTTTTCTCAACACGCTCGACCCCACCAATCCAACCAAAACGAACTCATACTATTCCAACCGGGACTTCGATGTCAGAGATTTATTGCATGAGGGAACGCTCCGTACAGATAGAAATGACACAGTATACTACGTCGAAAGGCGTTTTCTGGATGGAGACCCATCTACAGTGGATGACATAGACACGGTCAAGTTGGACCCTCTGGCGCCGAGCATCAAGTTTCGATTGGACAAGCAGTTCTTCCAGGAACGATTCATCGATCACGACAACCCGGTTGATTTCGAGAATAATGACAACTTCACCCGCTATTTCAGGGGGCTTTACATCGATGCCCTGGGCATAGACGGGGCCCTGATGAACCTGACACTCAACCCGGCAACCATGACGATTTATTTTTCCAATGATGAGATTACGGATGAGTTAGAAGGTGAGGATCTCAACAACAATGGAATAACCGGCGAAACCGACGTGTTGGTCAAGACGAAGCAGCAGTTGGTGTTTCCTTTTGGAGGTGTTGCAGCAGGGAGCTATCAGCGTGATTACGGGGGATCGGCAATACAGCCATATTTGCTCAATCCGGACAGCATCAATGGTGAACCGTCGCTCTTCGTTCAGGGAGCCTCGGGTTCTCAGGCGATCATCGAACTTTTCAGTGAGGAGGCCCTGGAGGAAGTTCGAAACAAGAATTGGCTGATCAACGAGGCAAATCTTATCGTTTATCTGGATGGGGAACAAAAAGAGGTTCCGAACAAACTTCTTTTATACAAGTATGACTTCGATTCGTTTGTGGATGATCTCTATGATCCGAGATTCGGACCCGATGAGTTTGGTGGAGACCTTGAATACGACAGTGATGGAAACCCGGAGCGCTACAAATTCAAGATCACCAGTTATATTACGGATGTGCTGAAGTCTACGGATCAGCAAAAACTGTCACGACTGGCTCTAAGGAACTATGTCCGAACCGATTTGCCTGATTTCGCCTTATTGGATACGGTAGTTCCCGATTGGAACTGGATTCCAAAGGGAGTTGTTCTTCACGGGAACAGACCTTCGAGCAACGAAAAAAGGATAGTTCTGGAGATCTTCTATTCAAATAATCCTTAACTTTCGACCTTCTAAATGCGGAGCTCCCCGGCCGCAGAACGTGTCATTCTGCATACTAGCCGGAAGATTTTTCCGTTTTAGCTAACAAATACTCAAATATTATGTGTGGAATAACAGGTTATATCGGTTATCGCGAAGCCTACCCTATTATCATCAACGGTTTAAAACGATTGGAATACCGCGGCTATGACAGCGCCGGTGTCATGCTCTATGACAATGGCGAGGTGCATCTGGCAAAAACCAAAGGAAAAGTTTCCAGTCTCGAAGAAAAGGTGGTTCAGGAGATCCCCAACAAAGGATGTGTGGGAGTCGGACATACCCGTTGGGCGACTCATGGGGTGCCCAACGACGTTAATTCACACCCGCATACCTCTCAGTCAGGAAACCTGGTGATCGTGCACAACGGGATCATAGAGAATTACGATACGATAAAACAAGAGTTGAAGAGCAGGGGCTATACCTTTCACAGCGACACCGATACTGAAGTTTTGGTCAACCTCATCGAAGAGATGAAGTCCAAGGAAGGTGTGAAATTGGGTCAGGCTGTGCAATTAGCGCTAAACCAGGTTATTGGAGCCTATGCAATAGCAGTTTTTGACAAAACCAAACCCAATGAGCTGGTAGTGGCCCGCTTGGGAAGCCCGATTGCTATCGGAGTAGGAAAGAATCACGAAGAATTCTTTATCGCCTCTGACGCCTCTCCTTTCATTGAATATACGAAAGACGCCATTTACCTGGAAGACGAGGAGATGGCTATCGTCAAGATGGGCCGAGAGGTTCGCGTTCGAAAAATCAAGGACGACAGTTTGATTGATCCGAACGTTCAAAAGCTTCAGCTCAACCTCGAACAGATCGAAAAAGGGGGCTATGATCACTTCATGCTCAAGGAAATTCACGAACAGCCGCGAGCCATTACCGATACTTTCAGAGGACGCCTGCTGGTAGACGAAGCGATTATCAAGCTTTCCGGACTCGAGAACAATATGAAACGCTTCCTGAATGCCGAGAGGATCATCGTTGTGGCCTGTGGGACTTCCTGGCACGCAGGACTGGTTGGAGAGTATATTTTTGAAGAATTCGCGCGGATACCCGTAGAGGTGGAATACGCCTCGGAGTTTCGATACAGGAATCCGGTTATAAGTCATAAAGACATTGTCATTGCCATTTCCCAGTCTGGGGAGACGGCTGATACGCTAGCTGCCATAAAACTAGCCCGCTCCAAGGGTGCATTTGTGTTTGGCATCTGCAACGTCGTGGGCTCTTCAATTGCGCGCGAGAATGATACCGGGGCCTACACGCACGCGGGTCCGGAGATCGGAGTTGCCTCAACCAAGGCCTTTACTACACAGATCACGGTTTTGACCCTCATGGCATTGCGGTTGGCCCGTGCCAAAGGGACCATGACAAGTGAAGATTATCGGGTGCATTTGAGACAGTTGGAACTAATTCCTGACAAGGTCAGAGAAGTGTTGAAAACCGATGATCATGTGCGAAACATAGCCAGCATTTACAAGGACGCGACAAATTGCCTTTACCTCGGACGAGGTTTCAACTTCCCGGTAGCTCTCGAGGGGGCTTTGAAGCTAAAGGAGATCTCTTACATTCATGCCGAAGGATATCCTGCCGCGGAGATGAAGCACGGCCCCATCGCCTTGATTGACAAAGACATGCCTGTTATCGTCATTGCCACGAATAAAGGACACTATGAGAAGGTCGTAAGCAACATCCAGGAGATCAAATCGAGAAACGGGCAAATCATTGCCGTGGTCACGGAAGGAGACGTCACCGTCAAGGAGATTGCCGATCATGTCATCGAGATTCCTGAGACCGAAGAAGCTTTGTCACCTTTGCTAACCACAATTCCGTTGCAATTGCTTTCCTACTACATCGCCGTTATGCGCGGATGTAATGTGGACCAGCCAAGGAACCTGGCAAAATCCGTCACGGTGGAGTAATTTGATATGGGATTCAAGGATTCGAATCGAATGATTTCGAATCTATTTACCGTTAAAGGTGTTCATGGTATTAGCCAGTCCGGCCATGGCGAAAGATACAATGGCTTTGCCTGACTTTTCAAGGCGTTCCGGAAGGTTTTCCAATTCTTCTTCATTCCAGGTGCCAAGAACATGCTCTACCTGTCTGCCTTTCGCATAAT
The DNA here is from genome assembly GCA_030430615.1 of Bacteroidia bacterium. Lineage (GTDB taxonomy): Bacteria > Bacteroidota > Bacteroidia > Flavobacteriales > Flavobacteriaceae > Lutimonas. The sequence goes on along the minus strand of JAUIKV010000127.1, from coordinate 3,617 downwards.
CATTTCCGATGCCGAACCGAAATCGCGCATAGTTTTGGGTGCCCAGAACTTCATTGATGTTGGTCAATCCGTTGTGTCCTCCACTGCTTCCCTTTCCCTTGATCCGTATCGTTCCAAAGGGCAAATTCAGGTCATCCGTCACAACGAGAAGGTTCTCCAGGGGGATGTTTTCTATTTTCAACCAGTAGTTAACGGCTTTACCGCTCAGGTTCATATACGTATTCGGTTTCAGGAGTATGAATGTTCTCCCTTTGTGGCTGAAACGACTCAGATCTCCTAGTTTTTTGGTCTCAAAAACCACCTCGCGCTCTTTGGCCAGTGCGTCGAGAATGGTAAATCCAATGTTGTGACGGGTGTCCTGGTACTTTTCGCCCATATTGCCGAGGCCCGCAATCAGGAATTTTTTCATATCTGTCTCCAATTGGCCCTTCCCTGAAAAGAAAGAGCTGATTTTAGCCAAAAACTTCATTTTTTAAATATAAAAAAAGCTTCCCGACAATCGGAAAGCTTTTTTATTTGGTTCAGGAATCAGCTTATTCCGCAGCTGGAGCAGCTTCTTCAGCAGATCCTTCTGCTGCTTCAACGCCTTCAGCTCCTTCTTCGCCTTCCTCATCATCAGCATCCATGCTGTCAATAGACATGGCCAAGCGAGAAACTCTAACTTGAGCAACTACTGTGTTGTCCGGATGAAGGATAGTGTATTGGTCGTTTTTAAGACCTGTCACATAAAGTTTGTCACCGATGTTCAATTCTGAAATATCAGCTGTGATAAAGTCTGGCAAATCGGCAGGAAGAGCCCTCACTTTCAGTTTACGGTAAGGGAATCGCAGGTTACCCCCTGCAATGACTCCGGGAGCGTTTCCTTCCAGTCTTACCGGGATGTCCATGGTGACTTCTTTGTCGTCGTGCAGTTGAAAGAAATCAACATGCAAAATTTTGTCAGATACCGGGTGGAACTGGATGTCTTGCAATATTGCCTTGAATTTGTCGCCATTCTCCAATTCAATCATCGCTGTGTACACATTTGGAGTGTAGACGATTTTGCTGAATGACAGTTCATCTGCCGAAAAGTGCATCGCCTTGTCTCCTCCGTAAAGTACACAAGGAACCTTTCCAGCATTACGTAAGGCCTTGGTCGATGCCTTGCCCACGCTTTCTCTTTTAGATCCTTTGATTGTAATAGATTTCATTACTGTTAATTAAAAATTTACATTAAAAATTGTCCACTTATGGACTTGTTAGCCTGTACCTTTTGCATAACGTCCGCAAATAAGGGCGCGCAAGATACAACTTTTATTTTTGGGCTTTGTTTCTGAAGTGGGATCGAATCGGTCACGATCAATTCCTCCAAAGCTGATTTTTCAATTCGTTCATAAGCCGAACCCGACAAAATTGGGTGGGAGGCCAGCGCTCTTACACTGACAGCTCCTCTTTCCATCATCAGATCAGCTGCACGTGTAAGCGTGCCCGCCGTGTCAACCATGTCATCCACCAAAATCACATTTCTTCCTTCAACGTTTCCGATCAACTCCATTGTTTCGATGACATTCGCTTCTTTGCGCTGCTTGTAGCAAATCACAACCTCAGAATTGAGGTATTTCGAGTAGGCATAAGCACGCTTCGAACCGCCCATGTCAGGTGAGGCGACTGTTATGTTTTCCAAATTCATTTCCTGAATATAGGGAAGGAGAAATGTAGAAGCATATAAATGATCCACCGGGACTTCGAAAAATCCCTGGATCTGATCCGCGTGCAGGTCCATCGTCATGATTCGGGTCGCACCCGCTGCCTGGAGCAACTTGGCGACCATCTTTGCCGCAATGGGAACGCGCGGCTGATCCTTGCGATCCTGGCGTGCCCATCCAAAGTAAGGCATGACCGCCGTAATGTGTCTTGCCGAAGCTCTTTTTGCCGCGTCGATCATCAGGAGCATCTCCATCAGGTTGTCATTGGGGGGCATGGTGGATCCGATGATGAAGATTCTTCTGCCACGAATCGATTCCTCATAACAAACCTGGAACTCTCCGTCACTGAACATGTTCTTTCTGAATTTTCCCAATTCCATGCCATATGCTTTGGCAATGTTCCTGCCCAGTTCTTTGCTTTGAGACAGGGCGAAAATTTTTGGAGTCAGGATCGCAGGTTCCATAAAGATTTGTTTTTTAGGAATTTGATTGTCTTTAAAACGTGTGCAAAAGTAAGCATTTATTTGATTTCGGTAAATTTTTAGAGAAAGAATTTTGCTGTGAGACAGGACTGCTCATTTTGACTTAAATCAATGGAAAAAGGGTTTCATATTTCTCCAAAAAGATTATATTTGCAAGCCCAAAAACATGTCTGCCTGTTTTTGAGGACGAATTGCCTTGGTGGCGGAATTGGTAGACGCGCTGGATTCAAAATCCAGTGATCGCAAGATCGTGTGGGTTCGATTCCCACCCAAGGTACAACAAAACAAAAAAAGAGTGAATTGTGAGCGAGCTTTCAAAAAGAAAGCTCGCTTTCTTTTTGAAATCGAGCGAGCGATTCTTTTTTTGTTTTTCAAGCGGAGCTTGAAGGGAACATTGACGCTAGTCAATGAATCCCAATTCCCTTTTGTAGAACAAGCTTTCTTTTTGAAATCGAGCGAGCGATTCTTTTTTTGTTTTTCAAGCGGAGCTTGAAGGGAACATTCGTGCAACGAATGAATCCCTTCTACGTTTAAAAGGACGAAAAAACCCGAATTGAACAGAAGGTTTTACTATTTGATTTTCAGGCAATAATCTTTTTTTATTTCCTTAAACTTTTGTAGCTTTAACATACAACCGATTCGAAGCGAATCGCAACACCCCTCAGTTATGCGACTCATCTTTCACCTACTCCTTTCACTTACTTTTTTGAGCTTTGGACAGATAATGGCTCAGGATTATGAAGAAAATCCTTTATTGAATGACCGTTTCTATATTGAAGCAGGTGTCTTTGATGTAGCGAGGTCCTTTAAAATAAGCGCTGATGGTGAATCAGAGAATGGGGAGATTGATTTCAACGAGACTTTTAAGCTGAATGACAATGAGGCAACATTTTTCTTTAAGTTCGATTGGAGATTCGCGAAAAAGTGGTCGGTCGCTTTCGAAACCTTTGGAGTTAATGCTGGAAATAGTTTAGTTCTTGAGGAAGACATAGTTTGGGAGAATATTACCTTCGAAGAAGGATCCTTCGTACGTGCAGGTGTGGATTTTCGTCTTTACAGGATATTCTTTAGTCGGACCATATTCAAAAGGCCCAAGCATTTGATTAATGTAGGGTTGGGTCTGCACGGTCTCAACATTGGTGCTTTTGTGGAAGGTGAAGGAAGAACAAGCGAAGGAAATATCGAGCCAGGCAGAAGAAAGGTTAATGGTTTGATTCCGCTGCCTAACATTGGGGCTTCCTATTTTTGGGCACCTCATCGAAAATGGACTATCGGAGCCAATCTAGACTGGCTTGGCCTCACGATTGATCAGTATTCCGGATCTCTTTGGTACTTCGCTCCCAAAGTAAAATTCCAGATCCTTGAGCACTTAGGGGTTGGCGTCAACTATTCCTTATTCTCACTTGATGCCAAGGTTGATGGAGAAAACTGGAACGGAAGATTTGACATG
>JAUIKV010000126.1 GCA_030430615.1 Bacteroidia bacterium | reverse complement strand
GAACTTCGACCTGCTGCTCTATGTGGCCAATTGGCCCGATGCCCGAATGCTGGCATGGGACACCTTGTTAAAGGCAAGAGCCATAGAGAATCTTTGTTATGTAGCAGCGGTGAACCGGGTTGGAACCGATAAAAACAAACTCAATTACGTCGGTCATTCAACGGTCGTTGATCCCATGGGGGAGAATGTATTGAATTTCAAAGAGGGCGAAGAAGGGATCGATTCGATCACTATCAACAGGACCCATATTGAAAAAGTTCGACGAACTTTCAGGTTTTTGGACGACAGAGACAATTTTGTGATCCAGTGAGGTTGGGCCTACTCCTTGGTCTGAGCTTCACGGGTCGCCATAACAGCGTTGCGAATCGTTTCTTCTGTGAGCTTCATTAGCTCATCAAAAGGCATGGAGCTCGATTTAATGGGCTCGTGGACCTCCATGATCACCTTGATTCCGATGCCCAGCGGAAATGCTCCTTTTCGCACGAGTTTCCACGAATTGTTAATCGATAAGGGAAGTATATAGGACGAGGGCGTCTTTTTCACCATCATCTTCAGTCCGTTTTCACGGAAAGGCTTGGGAATGCCAGTTCTGCTCCGCGTGCCTTCCGGAAAGATTACAGCTGTGAGCTTATTTTTTTCCACCCGATCTCCAAATGCCATGAGCGTTTGCAATGCCTGCCTGGAGTCCTTTCTGTCGATCAAGACCGACTCGCCTTTTCTGAGATTGTAAGAAACACTCGGAATCCCTTTGCCCAATTCGATTTTTGACACAAAATTGGGATAGATCTTTCTCAGATACCAGAAAATGGGAGGGATGTCATAGGTGCCCTGATGATTGGCAACAATGATCAGGGGAACATTTTCGGGAATCTTGTGTCTGTTGATGAACTGGACCCGCGAGAACAAAAAATACAGACTGTAAGTCAGGCACATGTTGAGCCAAATCACAGTTTCCCGATGCGCCTTCTTTCCAAAGATGTTATAGGCGATGACCTGAACAGGATGAAAGAACAACAAAACAATCCCAAAGGCGATGTAGTGAAGAACCGTCAATGGATAGGCCAGGATGTTCCGAAGTGCATTCATTCAAATTATAAAAAGGAAAACCACTGGTTCCAAGGTATGCGGCTTAGCACAAATAGCAGCGCAATTCCATAATAAATGGCAATAGTTTTAAACTTTTCGGTATCGGAAGTTTTTCTTTTGTGCTTTGAAAAGCCCATGGTAATCAGCACAATGGCCAATATCATCATCAGTGGATGCTCGATGATAAAATAGCGAATTGAGCTTTCCTGCATGGAAGCTCCCATCCCATTTTCTCTCAAATACTGAAACTGGGCCGAGAAGAAATACGCAAGAAACCCAATTAATAATTGAAAGTGTGCTACGATAAGCGTAAAAAGCGAGATTCTCAAATCCCGATCTTTGAATTCCCTTTTAGAGGCTAATCCTGAAAAAGCATTGAAAACGGCGAAAATTAGGATGAGCAGAGTTATATAGGCCCAACCGGAATGAAGCATTTTAATCATGATGTTTGATGCATTGTTTTGAGCGACTAAAATAGTCAAAAAAACAAACCTGCACCCCTAAAGACAGAAGTGCAGGTTTAAAATGTTTGTCAATTGACTTTTAGAACCTGAATCGAATCGACGTGTTCCAGGTCGTTCCGAAGCCGAAGAATACCCTGTTACGAGTATTTATACCGTTCCAGGCATCATCACCAGGGTTCAGATGAACGTTGGTGTCAGACTCTGATATATAAAGCTCGTCGAAGATGTTGTTGGCCATAACCGCAAACTCAAGGGAAGTTCCCGATTCCATTCTCCAATTGTAGGAAATTCGGGCATCGACCAGGTTAAAGCTCGGCAACTCAACAGCACCCTGGTTGTCAGGGTCCCTAAATGCGATTGGATCAAAATCAGCATACAGCTGTCCGGCATATCTCCAGTTCAAGCCTGCGTTAAATCCTTTAAGGAAGCTGTAGTCCAGTCCGAGGCCGAATGTAGTTTGAGCCGCATCGCCAACCTTGACGCCTTCTAGATAAAGGATGTCTGATCCGATAAGCTGCTGGTCATCATTGAAGATGTCAGCTTCAACGTCATCCTGGTATTCCCAATTGGCAACAGAACCGAAACCGGTCAGTCTCAAGTTGTCAAGAATTTTCCAGATGAAGTCGATTTCCAAGCCCATATGAACCTGCTCAATTCCATAGTAGTTCGCAGTACCCTGAACGACAGTGGTTCCACCTGATCCGTCTGGAACATCGAAATCTCCGCTCCTGGAAAGGAAACGATCTGCCCAAGAGGTTCTGTAGAAGTTCACATTGGCCGAAAAAGCAGAGCTGCGATATCCATAACCAAATTCCAAACCAAAGATCTGCTCATTTCTCAAATCCGGGTTAACCGTGTTGCCGAAGTTGATGAAAACAGCGTCAAACAGAGGTTGCTTGGAGTAATATCCTGTGTTGAAGAAAACGTTGTGGTTTTCGTTGATGTTGTAATTCAAACCACCTTTGATGTTTCCTCCTGTAAGATTCTTCTTCTCAGACTTTTGGTTTTCAGGCAGCTCATTAAAGTACTCTACACGCTGAAAACTTTGATTTGAGGCAGCACCCTGAAGGAAGGCCGAAATTGTTCCATTGGTGTATTCCACCTGGCCGAAGAGGCCCGCCCAGTTCACAAGACCATCATTGTTATAATCAATTTTTTCCTGATCCTTGATATTCTGCCATGGGTTAAAGCTCGGAGAGGCCGAAACAAAGTCTTCCGGCTCAATCACGTTAGGACGGTCATTCCTGTTGTCATAGTCGATGTAGTTGTCGGCTCCGAGAACGTCATTTACAACGCGATAGTGGAAACCTTCATAAGTTCTGAGATCCCCACCGACGTCGAAACTCCAATTCTCGTTGATGTCATTGTGGAAATTGATGATTGTTCCGTACCAGTCGTGCGAGTTCATTGAAGCCCTGCGGCTGATACCATTATCAGAACCGTTTCTTCCCTCACCACCAAACTCCTCTGGATGACCGTTGTTGCCCGTGTTGGAGAACTTACCGTTAAAAAGGTTTCTGTTGACACCGAAGTCTGGCACAGATTGACCCGAGTTCCATGTATTGATGTCGTCTACGCGAATAAGACCAAAGTTGTCCCTGGGCAATTGAAACTGTCGATCTCCGTTGATCTCACCAATTTCTCCTGTTCCACCTCCACGACCCCATGAGCCATAGACAACAGTAGAAAGTCTTGAGCGCTCATTGATCACCCATTCCCAGTTGAGGGACATAACGGGCTTGTGGTAAAAGTTTCTTCTAAAGGCGTATTCCTTTCCGTTGAGATATCCCCAGTCTTCGTTGTATTTTCTGTTGGGTTCTGTCGCATCCGGGTCAGAACCTCCTGGTTGATAGCGGATGTGGTTGGCTATAGAGGGAGCCCTGCTTTTCTGGTGGTGCCATTGAGGCGCACCGGTGAAGATGAACTGCAAATCATGCTTTTCGTTGATCTTGTACCCAAGGCCAATGAAATAGTTGTCTCCATTAAAACGAGTTCCGTAGTTGTATCCGTCACCTTGCGTATGACTCACCAGAACACTGGCAGAAAAACCATTCTCCAGCAATCCTGTATTGTAAGATCCCAATACCTTGATGTAATTGTCATTTCCAAAGGTAGATGCAACTGTACCTCCTTCTCTGGCTTCGGATGTTCTCGTAATTACGTTGATGGTACCCCCGACCGAAGAAATGGCCAGTTTAGAGGAACCTAGTCCACGTTGAACCTGCATAGCCGTGGTCACGTCAGAAAGACCGGCCCAGTTGGACCAGTAGACCCATCCGTTTTCCATGTCATTCACAGGCTGACCGTTGATCATGACCGCGGTATTTCTTTGATCGAATCCACGAATGTTGATCCGGGAGTCACCAAAACCACCACCTTGCTTAGTCGCATAAACGGAAGGTGTCAGGTTCAGAATCTCTGGAAGCTCCTGCGTACCGAGATTTTTCTGAATGTCGACGGCTCGAACCGTTGAAACAGCAACAGGAGTCTGCCTGTCTTTGGCAATGTCAATCGTTCCTGTAATTACGACCTCCTCCAATGCGTTGGCGCTTTCCGTAAGGGTAATCACACCTACGTCGCCGCTTCCGTTGTAGGAGACAGTGTAGTCATCATAACCTAAAAAAGAAATTTCGAGCTCACCTTCGCTTGACTGGACCGTTAAGCTGAAAGATCCTTCGAAATCTGTCGTGGTACCGTTAGAGGTTCCCTTCTCCAGAACACTTGCCCCTGGTAGGGCTCCTACCTCGTCTGCAACTGTTCCCGTAATTGTCGTTTGTGAATAAATACCGGAGGTCACCAGAAGTGCCAATACCAGTATACCGTACTTAAACGCATTCATAACTTGTTTAATTTGAGTTAATAACTGCGGCAAAATTAGGGTAAAAAGCTGGTATAGTAATTAAGAAATTGCTATTTTTTTTAACACAATTTAACATTTATTTGATCAGCAATTTGTTGGCGAGCTCCTTGCCAAGCTCCACTCCGAACTGATCAAAGCTGTAAATGTTCCAGATCATCCCCTGAACAAAAGTCTTGTGCTCGTACATGGCGATCAGGATTCCCAGGTTCCTGGGGGTTAACTTATGGAAAAGAAATGCATTGGAAGGCTTGTTTCCTTCGAAGACCTTGAAAGGAAGCAGGCGCGAGATATCTGCCTGACTCCCCTTGGTTTTCATGTCCAGGTGGACTTCATCGGCAGTTTTGCCTGCATACAGGGCTTCAGCCTGAGCAAAGAAATTAGCCATGAGCTTTTCGTGGTGCATGACATTTCCGTGCAATGGCTCTTCAAAACCGATGAAATCAACAGGGATCAGCTTTGTTCCCTGGTGCACAAGCTGCATAAACGCGTGCTGAACATTGGTGCCGGTATTTCCCCAGATGATATTTCCCGTTTGGTAATCGACCGGATTTCCGTCGCGGTCCACTGATTTTCCGTTGCTCTCCATCGATAGTTGCTGGAGAAACGGCGGCAATTTTTGAAGGTATTGCGTGTACGGAATCACAACTTCAGACTCCGACCCAAAGAAGTTGTTATACCAGATGCTGAGCAGGGCCAGGACGACCGGAATGTTTTTGTCAAACGAAGTATGACGAAAATGCATGTCCATGGCATAGGCTCCGTCGAGGAACTGCCTGAAGTTTTTGAAACCGACCGAGAGGCTGATCGACAAGCCGACTGCACTCCAGAGCGAATAGCGCCCTCCGACCCAGTCCCACATTGTGAAGACGTTGTCGGTTGCGATTCCAAAGCTTTTAACCATGTCCATGTTCGTCGACACCGCGACAAAATTATGCTGGATGTCGCTTTCTTTCGCATCGTCCAGAAACCAGTTCTTCACCGTGGTCGCATTGGTCAATGTCTCCTGGGTGGTAAAGGTCTTGGAAACGATCACAAACAACGTGGTTTCACGATTCAGGTTCTGAATCACCTCGTAGACGTGATCCCCGTCGATATTGGAGATAAAGTGAGTTCTGAGATGGTTCGAGTAGTATTGCAGGGCCTCTACAACCATATTGGGTCCGAGGTCCGAGCCACCGATGCCTATATTCACGACATCTGTAATCGCTTTGCCGGTATAACCTGTAAACTCACCTGATATGACCTTGTCGCTGAAAGCTTCAATCTTCTCAAGCGTTTCGTGCACTTCGGGCAGCACGTTTATCCCATCCACTTCGATGGAATCATCCGAACTGTTCCGGAGTGCCGTATGAAGGACAGCCCGGTTTTCCGTTGCATTTATCTTGTCGCCGCTGAAATACTTTTCTATGCCGTCTTTGAGGTTGCACTCTTCAGCCAGTTCAACAAGCAAATCCATGGTTTCGCCAGTGACCCGGTTCTTGGAATAATCCAGCCCGAGCTCCTCAAATTCCAGGGATAAATTTTTCTTTCGGTTTGCATCCTTGAGAAACAAGCTCTTCATCTCTGTCTCCCTGATCTCATTGAAATGTTGAGTGAGTTTTGACCAGGATTCTGTATGGGTGGGGTTTATCGTGCTGAGTGGCATAGTCAGTTGATTAGTTTTTTGCAATTGCAGTTTCCAGATATTTTGAAGGAATGGCATCGAGCTCTTCCTTGATCGTCGCAATGTGAGAGAAATACTCCGATTTCAGATCTTCTCGGATCGGATCGGCCTCGGGTAATTTTTGCTTGAAAGGATCCACCTGCTTTCCGTTTTTCCAAAATCTATAGCAAACATGCGGCCCGGAGGTGTTTCCGGTCATGCCGACATAACCGATCACATCTCCCTGTTTGACGTAATCACCCTTTTTCACCGCTCGTTTTTTCATGTGCAGATATTGAGTGGTGTACACAGAATTGTGACGAATCTTGACATAGTTCCCGTTTCCGCCCCTGTAACGCGACTCGATTACGGTTCCGTTGGCGGTACTCATGATCGGTGTTCCTACGCTCGCAGCGAAATCCGTTCCTTTGTGCGCCCTGACGCGGTTTCCATAGAGTTTAATCCGTCGCCTCAAATTGTAACGAGACGAAATCCTGCTGAACTTCAGCGGGGCTTTTAAAAACTGCCGTCGCAGTGTTTTCGCATTCTCGTCGTAGTAATCATTGAGATTCTTTGTTGAATCCGTTACGAAGTTGAAGGCGTACATGGGCCTGTCTTTGTGAACAAAGTAGGCCGCTTTTATATTCCCGATACCCACTGGAATCGTATCATTTATGAATTTCTCTTCGTAGATGAGTTTGAAGCTGTCTCCCTTCTGAAGGTGAAAGAAGTCAATGGTCCAGGCATAAATGTCACTCATTTCATGAGCCAAAATATAGTTGAGGTTCTGCCCTTCGATCGCTTCCGAAAGCGAGCTCTCAATCACTCCCGAGGCCGTTTTCTCAACTATCCGCACTTCCTTTCTTCCGAATTTAGTCTGGATCGAATCTCTAAAGTCTACGATCAGGTATTCCACTTGGTTGGGTTGATAGATGAATACCTGTGCCTTTTCGAGGGAATCCCTTGTTGCGAGAATTGTATACGGCTTACCTGCCCTTAGCCTGCGAATGTCAAAGGTGTCTTTGGCTGCCTCGGCGATCTTGTAAATTGTGGGGTAATCAATGTGATGCCTGTCGAGAATCTCCCCGAAGCTCTCTCCCTGCTGTATGGTGTCTTTAACAACCTTATAATCGTTCAGGACATAGCCGAATTCTTCAATTATTTGGGGCTTAACTTCCTCGACAATCTCTGCGATTTCTTTCTTTTCTGCCTCCGATCCACACGAAATAAACAGAAAAATGCTAAAAAGAATGACCAATGAGCTCCTTGTCATGGACGAATTGATTTTTTCGGATGTGCAAATTTATTGAATTTGCTAAAAAGGCGAGCCAA
>JAUIKV010000125.1 GCA_030430615.1 Bacteroidia bacterium | reverse complement strand
TTACACTGACGAGAGAGCCTTTCGCAAATTACAAGGCGGTTCAAAGATATATTGATCAGGTATTCAGCATATTGGAACCTGAGGGATTCGATCGCGAAGATGCGACCACCCTGGTTCACAATTTCGGGCACGACGCAGAGCTCATCCTCGACAGATACACTGAGTTACCCGAAGAAGACAAGGACATACGACTGGCCAAAGCCGAGCTTTGGTATTGCGTCAATTATGAAATGGCAGCCATGGCGCTCGACTTCTTTGAACGGAGAACCGGCAAGATGTACTTCGAGGTTCCGGCGATTGAAAAATTGAAGCATCCGATCATCGAAGAAATGGCAAACATGCTCAGCTGGACTGATGAATTCAAGGACGAACAAGTAAAGCTTGTGGATCAAAAGCTCCACGAGGTGCGAAACTTTGAATGAAAATCTATTCGCACGAATAGGCTTCCCCCGAATCAATTCAAGATCTCGGTAAGTTTCAAAAACTCATTTTTAGGATCCTTGTGCTCATAAAGTATCCGGTATATGCTGTCGATGATTGGGGTTTTCGCCCCGTTCTTCTCTTTGATTTTGTAGGCGCTTTTAGTCGCATAATAACCCTCGGCCACCATGCTCATTTCGATCATGGCCGATTTAACGGTATAGCCCTTGCCAATCATGTTCCCAAACATGCGGTTTCGACTGAAAACGGAATATCCCGTGACCAGGAGGTCACCCAGATAAGCCGAATTGTTTATGTTCCGCTTCATCTTGTGAACTTTCTTTATAAAGCGCTTCATCTCACGAATCGAATTTGACATCAGAACGGCCTGGAAGTTGTCTCCGTATCCCAATCCGTGCGCGATCCCGGCAGCAATTGCATAGATGTTTTTGAGCATCGCGGCGTATTCGGTACCTATAATGTCATCCGAGATCTTGGTCTTGATGTACCGGCAGCTCAGTTTTTTGGCCAACACCCGGGCTTTTCCCTCATCCTGGCAGGCTATGGTCAAATAGGACAGGCGTTCCATGGCAACTTCCTCGGCGTGGCATGGACCCGTGATCACTCCGATGTTCTCGAACGGAACCTTCATGATGTCGTGAAAGTGCTCCCCAACGATCAACCCGGACTCAGGGACGATACCCTTGATGGCCGAAAAGATGACCTTCTCCTCTAACGAAGTCGTTATCTTGTCGAGCTCTCCCTGCAAAAATGCCGACGGAACCGCGAATATCAGGTAATCGGCGTAATCGATAATCTCATTGATGTCTTCAGCAAACCTCAACTTCTCAGGATCAAAGTACGCCGAACTCAGGTAATTCGGGTTGTGCTTGTTGCGACGGATGTGTTCGATGATGTAGCTGCTTCGCATATACCATCCGACTTCGTCGAGGTTCTCGCAAAGCATTTTGACGATCGCTGTCGCCCAACTGCCACCGCCGATTACGGCGACTTTTTGTTTGGAATTCATAGGGAGCCCTGTTTGGATCAAAAATAGTAAAATTTGCCAACTGGGTATCCGGTAGAATTTTCTAATTTTGTCTATATCAACCCCTCAAACCCCCTCTGGACATGACTGCAAAAGAAAGTGATTCAAAAAGCGATCCCAAAGACGAAAAAGCCAGGGATTCGAATTCCAAAACAAAAAAGAAAGTGGACGAAGTGATCTCGGACGCCAAGGAAGCTGCAAAAAAGATCAAAGAAGAGGCCAAGGATATTGCAAAGGATATTGACGAAGGAACCAAAGAATTCCAGGAAGAGGCTAAATCGATGGCTTCAGACTTCACCAAAGGTGCCAAGGACGCCTATGAACAGTTGAGTTCTGAAGCAGAAAACAAACGAATCCTGGCTGGAGTACTCGCCATTTTCTTTGGAGCCCTGGGCATACACAAATTCGTGCTCGGGTACTACAAGGAAGGAGTTATCATGCTTGTAGTGAGCCTGCTGAGTTTCGGATTCCTCGCCGCTCTCATGGCCCTTGTCGGATTGATCGAGGGGATTCTCTACCTGACCAAATCCGATTCAGAATTTTATTCAACCTACCAGGTCAACCAAAGACCCTGGTTCTGATTCTCAACTAATCTGATTCTCAACTAATCTGATCCCCAACTAAATTGATTCAATGGAAATAGTAGACGAACACGGAAACCGCATACCGCCGAAACAGGAGAACAAACGCGTCCTCGCAGGGGTGCTGGGTATATTGCTGGGCACCCTGGGAATACACAAATTCGTTCTGGGCTACCAGAATGAGGGATTGATCATGTTGCTCATTAGCGTTTTAACCTGTGGAATAGGAGCCGGAGTCATTGGCCTGATTGGGCTCATAGAGGGCATCATCTATCTCACCAAATCTGATGAAGAGTTTTACGAGATCTACCAGGAAAACAAAAGGGGCTGGTTCTAGTCTTGATCGTGGTTTTAGTGAGCCTTAGACCTGGTCTCACACCTGGGTTTTATTCCGGGTCCACACCCTGATTGCCGCTTACCTTTTTCTCCAGTTCTGCCTGGAATTCTTCCATCACCGGCTTGACGGTTGATTCGGGCAAATCCGCAATGCGAATATACATCAGTCCGTCGACCGCATTGTTGAATTTCGGATCGACGTTAAAGGCGACAAGACGTGCATTCTGCTTGACGTATTTTTTCATGAGCACAGGAAGTCTCAGGTCCCCCGGCTCAATCTCGTCAATGATCTTGTCGAATTTGTTCATATCTGCCTGGGTAGAGTCAAAAACGAAGTCTTTGTCGGCCACATTCAACTTGACCTTGTAGTCCTTTTTCGGAGAAACGTATTGAGCGATGAACGGATCGTAATAGTGGGACTTCATGAATTCAATCATGAGCGATTTTGAGAAATTGGAGAACTTGTTGCTGATGCTCACCCCGCCCATGAGGAACTTATGCTTCGGATACCTGAGGGTCACATGGACGATGCCTTTCCAGAGGAGGAAGAGCGGCATTGGCTTCTGCTGGTATTCTTTGATTATAAAGGCCCTACCCATTTCTATGGTATGCGCCATCATGTCGTGAAGCTCAGGCTCTATTCGAAACAGATCATTGATATAAAAGCCCGAGATTCCGTATTCAGGGAAGATCTCCCCGCCCATTCCCATTCGATAGGCCCCGACAAGCTGGCAGCGATCGCTGTCCCAAAGGAAAAGGTGCTTGTAATAACTGTCATAGAGGTCAAGGTCCATGGACTTGTTGGTGCCTTCACCGACTTCCCTGAATGTGATCTCTCGAAGTCTCCCGATCTCAATGAGCAAATTGGGGATGTCTCTGGCCTCAGCCAGGAATATCTTGTAGCCGCGGCTTTTGAAAAGCAAAGCGTCCTTTTCCTCCAGGCTGAGAGCTTCGGTCTCAAGCAATTCAGGATCGACGGGGTCAATAATCTCTTCGGGCGACTTAGGAAAGGCGAAACTCTTCGAGTTCAGGTATCTCGTCTTCTTTTCATAGGGGTTGGCCAGCATGTAGGTCTTGCGCCGGAGGAACTGGTGGAAGTCCTCAAGGCTCTCAAATTTTTCCTGCTCAGCAACGGGTATGGGCTTACCGATTCTAACACGAATCGTCCTGTTTTTCTGACTGAGAAGCTCCGATGGCAATTTAGCGGTTCGAAGAGTGCCGCTCAAGCCCGAGAGAAAATAAAAAAGTTTGCTGTTCTTGGCGTGGAAATAGATCGGTATGACCGGAACCTCAGCCTTTTTGATGATTTTGATAGCACCCTCTTCCCAGGGTTTGTCAACTACCAGCTTCCCTTCTTCGAACGTAGACACTTCACCTGCGGGGAACATCCCAAGGGGATATCCCTGTTTCAAATGATTCAGGGCGTTTTTGATGCCCGTCAGGCTGGATTTGGCCCCCTTGTGCTCCTCAAAAGGATTCACCGGCATCACATATTTCTTCAGGGGTTCGATTCGGTGCAGCAGGAAATTGGCGATGATCTTGTAGTCAGGTCGGCGCTCTAACAGGAGCTTGAGCAGCAATATCCCGTCAATTCCTCCCAGAGGATGGTTGGACACCGTGATAAAAGCCCCATTTTTGGGTATTCGCTCCAAATCTTCTTCAGGTATGTCAAAATGAATCTGAAAATCTTCCAGCAGGGCATCCAGGAACACAAGGTCCTGCTTGTCTTTGTGTCGATCGTAAATTCTGTTGAGCTCTGATATGCGGAGGGTCTTGAGAAGCATCCAACCCGCAAAAGTCCCAGTCCAACCGAAGCGATCGAGGTTCATGATCTTTGCGATCTCCTTTGAAGTGACCAGACCCATATTGTGAGTTTTATTTTTTCTCTGTTTTGCGCACGACCAATTGAGCCGTTTCCCGACTGAGCTGTTTCAGCAGCACGGTTTGCCCCTGTTCGAGTTTGTCCAGGTCCTCCTCCCGAAAATGTCTCACCGTGTAAAGGGTCAGGTGCTTGTTGAACAACACTTTGTATTTCGGGTTAAGTGCCTCTACCAGCCTGCTAAAATTATTAAAATTATCCTCAATGCACACCGAAAAGCTGATCGCAGAATTTTGGATCATGTTAACCTTCATTTTATAAATGCTCAAAAGGCTAAACAACTCACTGATGTCGTCCTCCATGACAAAATGAAATTCCTTGTCGGATACCGAGAGAAGAATCTGATTCTTTTTAACGATAAAACAAGGCACCTCGGGTTCCAGATGCTGTCCTTTTCTCACGTAGGTTCCCGGTTCCAGAGGATTCAAAAAGGATCTTACCCGAAGCGGAATCTCTTTTCTCTGAAGAGGCTGGAGCGTCTTCGGATGAATTACTGAAGCACCGAAAAATGCCATCTCGATGGCCTCTTTATAAGATATCCTGTTGAGAAGCTGAGTTTGATCAAACTCCCTTGGGTCTGCATTGAGCACCCCCGGAACGTCCTTGAAAATGGACACCTCCGAAGCTTCGAGGCAATAGGCAAAGATGCCAGCCGTATAGTCGGATCCTTCCCTTCCCAGGGTTGTTGTATTTCCTTCAGCGTCCCCACCCAGGAAGCCCTGGGTCAGTGTCATCCTATTTCGGTCAACCCGCTTGTTGATCCGGCTGCACGTGGCATTCCAATCCACCCGGGCCCTCCTGAAATCACTGTTTGTAACGATGCAACCGCGCACGTCCAACCAATCGTTCTCCAAACCTTTTTCATTTAAAAAAGCACTGCAAATCCGGGTCGAGATCAACTCCCCACAACTGACCACCTGGTCATAGACAAAGTCATAGGAGTCTGAATCGTTGTTCTTCAAAAATGTTTGAACTCCTTTGAGCAGAGCCTCAACCTCCTCAAGAACAGGTTGAGAATACTGAAAACCAAGATCCTTGACAATTTGAAAATGAAAATCCTCTATCGACTTGAGCTGAGAATTGACAGTTCCTGATTTTCCCTCTGATCCCGAAGCTTTCTGCTCGTTAAAATAGAGTTGCACGACCGTCTCAAAAGCATTGGTCATTTTACCCATGGCGGAGATGACTACCACGGTCTCAGAAGCCTCGAGCTCCTTGAGAACCCTGAGCACATTATGCACTCCAACGGCATCCTTGACGGAAGCGCCTCCAAATTTATATACTCTCATCGATTTGATTGACATAGTTCTTCAGGGGCTCCTCGTTCATGTGCACCACTTGCCATCCATCCAGAATCCGGGCCCCGGTAGAGAGGTAAAAATCGATAGCCACCTTGTTCCAGTCGAGCACCTCCCAACAGACCCGTTTCACACCCTGATCCGCGGCATATTTCATGACCTCCTTGTACAGGGCTCCACCGATGCCCCGGTTGCGGTGCTTTTCACGAACCACCAGGTCTTCGAGGTGAATGATCCTGCCCTTCCATGTAGAATATCGGTTGTAAATGAAGGCCATTCCCAAAATCTCGCCCTCCTCTTCAGCGAGAAAAACCTTGAAGCGGGGGTCCTTGCCGAATCCATCTCTTACGAGTTCGCTTTCCGTTACTTCAACGGCACTCGTTTCCTTTTCAAAGACTGCCAACTCCTGCACCAATTCGAGCACGGAACCCATGTCAGATTTGTCTGCTTGTCTCAATATAATCCCCATTATTTCGTTTTAAATTATACAAAAATAACCATATTTGCATAGGAACCCCCTAATCCAAACCAAAATGAACAAACACAAAACTCTTGGTGAATACATTATAGACAACCAGAGGGAATTTCAGTACTCTTCAGGTGAGCTCTCGAGGCTTCTCAGCTCCATAAAACTGGCAGCCAAAGTGGTCAATCACGAGGTGAACAAAGCCGGCCTTGTTGACATTTTAGGCGCGGCGGGTGAAACCAACATCCAGGGGGAAGATCAGCAAAAACTCGATGTATATGCCAATGAGGTGTTCATGAGCACCCTTGTCAATCGCGAGATCGTTTGCGGAATCGCCAGTGAGGAAGAGGATGAGTTTGTGATCATCGAAGGCAAGAACCGCTCCCATGACAACAAGTACATCGTTCTCATAGACCCGTTGGACGGGTCTTCGAACATCGACGTAAATGTTTCCGTCGGAACCATTTTCAGCATCTACAGGCGGGTGACCCCACTCGGAACACCTGTCACCGAGGAAGACTTTTTGCAGCCGGGCAATTTGCAGGTTGCGGCCGGGTATGTTGTATACGGAACCTCGACCATGCTCGTCTACACCACCGGACATGGAGTCAATGGGTTCACCTTGAATCCGGCCATCGGGACTTTTTACCTTTCTCACCCAAATATGACCTTCCCGGATGACGGTAAGATCTATTCCATCAACGAAGGGTATTACGTCCACTTTCCGCAGGGGGTGAAAGACTATTTGAAGTATTGCCAGGAAGAAAAAGATGACCGCCCGTATTCGGCTCGCTACATCGGATCCCTGGTGTCGGACTTTCATCGCAACATGATCAAAGGAGGCATCTACATGTATCCGACAAGTTCAAAGGCCCCGCAGGGAAAACTGCGACTGCTTTATGAGTGCAACCCAATGGCGTTCCTTGCCGAGCAGGCTGGAGGAAA
Organism: Bacteroidia bacterium; assembly: GCA_030430615.1. Lineage (GTDB taxonomy): Bacteria > Bacteroidota > Bacteroidia > Flavobacteriales > Flavobacteriaceae > Lutimonas. Next base: position 423 of record JAUIKV010000125.1, on the reverse strand, counting down.
AGCTTCTGACGGCTACCGCAGGATTCTCGAGATCAAGCCCACAGAGCTTCATCAGCGCGCTCCCATATTCGTGGGAAGCAAGAACATGGTGCGCATCATTGAAGAGTTCATGGCAAAATATCCCGAAGACGCCAACTATTGAACAGGCCAGTCATTGGGTATCGGCCTCAACAACTTATCTTTGCACAAAACAACTCGAGTTGGGAATCATCAAAATCAAAAATATCAGGGTCTATGCCTATCACGGCTGCCTTGTGGAAGAGGGTAAAATCGGATCTGACTACCGCGTTGATCTCAATGTAAAGGCTGACTTGAAAAAATCGGCACAGACCGATCACCTGGCGGATACAGTTGATTACGTTCACCTGAACCGCATAGTGAAAGAGGAAATGGCGGTGAGAACCAAACTCCTCGAAACAGTGG
>JAUIKV010000124.1 GCA_030430615.1 Bacteroidia bacterium | reverse complement strand
AGGGTCTCTTTCGTGTATTGTGTACCGTGATCTCCGCTCAAAACGATAAATTCAAATACCAGTACTGCAACAAGGGCGCCGATGGGATCTATCAGGATGCCTTCCCATTTGAGGACGGTTGAAATGTCTTTTTTGAGTGGCAGGTTCCTAAGTATTGGGGTGATCACTGTCGGACCGGTTACAATTATCAAAGAGGAGAACAGGAAGGAAATCTGCCAGGAAAGACCAATAGTGAAATGGGCAGCTATTCCAGCCAGAACAAAGGTGATGAAAGAACCGAGGGTGATCAGTTTGGAAATCACGGTTCCTACATTCTTGATCTCTTCGGTTTTGAGCGTCAGGCCTCCTTCGAACAGGATCAGGGCGATCGCGAGTGAGACGAAATTGAACAGGCTCTCCCCGGGAAACAAGCCGAATTCTCCGTTGAAGACCGGTTCGATCCACTTGTTTCCATCCTCGGAGATCAGGGTTGAGAACGGACCGACGAAAAGCCCTATCAGTATGAGGGGCAGGATCGCCGGTATTTTTAATTTCCACGCCATCCACTGGGCCAGAATTCCCAAGATGATTATTCCCGCAAGTTCAAGCATACAGATTTCTTCTTTGGATAAAAATAGTCTTTTAAAAATTAAAATTTAGTTTTGTGAGATAACTGTAACCATCTTGACCAAATTCATATGAATCTAGAGTTGTGTACCGATTGCGTTGAAGGAGCCCTGTTTGCCGGAAGATTTGGGTTTAAGAGGATTGAGCTGTGTTCTGCTCTCTCGGAAGGAGGTTTGACGCCGAGCTTCGGAATGATCGAAAGCTGTTCGGAAGCGGGAACGGCAGAGGTTCATGCCATGATAAGGAGCAGAGGCGGAAGTTTCACCTGCGATGAGTCCGAAATGGTCATCATGAAGAAAGACATACAAGCGGCCTCTCAGGCGGGGGCAAAAGGTGTTGTTTTCGGAATTCTGGAACCCAACAATGAGGTCTCCGGAGTGAATAGGCAGCTACTTGATTTGGCCCACTCTTTTGGGCTTCAAGCTACTTTTCACAGGGCATTTGACCAAGTGAACGACCCGCTTAAAACCCTGGAGCAACTTGTGGAATTGGGTTTTGATCGCTTACTGACCTCCGGATTGAAAGATCGTGCCATTGACGGGCTGGATCTTATCACAACCATGCAGCAGGAATATGGTTCGGACATTGAGATCATGGCGGGAAGTGGTGTCAATCAAGACAATGCCCTTTCTTTTGCGAACGCTGGCATTGAAAATCTGCATTTTACAGCTCGTAAACCATCTGAAGAGGATTTGATAAAGGGCATGGGAATCAACATGGTTACCGACGTGGCGAAAATTCGTGCGATTTGTGATCTCTTTGATTAGACGATGATGCTGGTCCCTTTTTCAGAGCTCTTTCCACGGGCGTTGAATTCATAGTCTATTCTGCCAACCTGAACTCCCCAGCACCCCACTTGATTGACCAGCATGTTCGTGTCGGCCAGATTGCGAACAACTGTCGGCTTTTTCAAAAACGTATGCGTGTGTCCCCCGATGATCAGGTCGACCCCTTCTGTTTTCTTTGCCAGCGACATGTCACTTATTCGATCTGGGCTGCCCTTGTAATTGTAGCCGAGGTGTGAAAGGACGATTACCAGGTCGCAATTCTGCTCCTCTCTGAGGGTTCGGGTCATATCCTGTGTGATCTCTACGGGATCGAGATATCTGGTTTCCTTGTAAAGTGCTGAGTCCACCAACCCTTTTAGTCGAATTCCCAGGCCAAAGACGCCGACTCTTATTCCTCCGGTCTCGTAAATTTTAAACGGTCTCGTCCGGCCATCCATCACCGTGTCGCTGAAATCATAGTTTGAAATGATGAAATCGAACTTTGCATGGGGCAACTGCTTCTCCAGGCCATCGATTCCATTGTCGAAATCGTGGTTTCCAATCGTCGCCGCGTCGTAGCCCAACTTGCTCATCATCTTAAACTCCAGCTCCCCTCCGAAATAATTGAAATAGGGCGTCCCCTGGAAAATGTCACCTGCGTCGAAAAGGAGTGTGTTCGGGTTCTCCTCCCTGATGTTCTGAATCAGGCTTGCACGTCGGGCAACGCCTCCCATGCCCGGATACCTGGCATGATCCATTTCGAAAGACTCAATATGACTGTGAACATCATTGGTGTGCAGTATGGTGATTTTACGCTCGTCATTTCCAGAGCAGGACGTCAAAGAACCCAAACCCAGACCAAGACCCGCACTCGCTGCCAAGGTATTTCCTAAAAATGCTCTTCTCTTCATATTAATTCTTTCTGCTGTCTGTGAATCTTCCGTCCAATCCCGACATTAGGGTATCTCGTTTCCTGAAATCGCTTATCAGCGCATCACGCACTTTTAGATCTGATACATAGAGGTATTCGGGATCTGTAAGAAAGGTCATGTTACCTCCTCCATGTTGAAGGTAATCGATGGTTAGCACGTGATAAGATCTTTTGGGATCCCATTTTTTCTTCCCGATCCAAACTTCCGGGTCTTTTCCTTCGGAAAGTGCCAGCTGTATTCCTGAGATCGGGTGGGCCTGGTGCTGACGCACGATATATTCGATCAGGGCCCCGACCTGATCCGGGTTAAGCTCTATAATTACAAGTCGATTCTCAAAGGGCATGAGTTGGTAGATGTCTTCAATGGTCACCTCGCCTTTCTGAAGGGGGGCACGCAAGCCCCCAAAGTTGAATACTGCAAAATCAATTCCTCTTCCTTTCACACTGTTTAAAATGCTGTCGCCGGCTTCAAAACAAACATCCGCGAGGAGATTGCCCAGGGAGGTCTCTAACTCAGACTCTTTTTTGTCGAGCAATCTCGGATTGTAACAGAGCACTTCATTGATTTTCGCGTCGAGATCCAATTTGAAAGGGGCAATGAGCTCCAGTACGGTTTCATCCTCCGGAAGATCGGAAGAAAGCTCCACCTGACTCCCTCTTACAAAGTCCAGGTTTTTGTTTTTTTCTTTACAGGAAATTGGTATTTTGTGTAATACAAAGCATATGAGTACAAGTACTGATATTTTACATAGTTTTGCTCGCATAATACCTGAAAATGGATCTATTTGGATTAAAGGCTAAGACAGCTGCTAAATTTATAAAAAATCATCACCAAAACCCGAATGCGGAGAAGAAAAGTCCTCCTGCCCGGATTAAAAGTGTCGGGGCTTTGGCAGATATTGATCTTTTCAGGAACTACGACTTCACGAGAAAGTTGATCGAGTCTTTTGATTTGGCTCCAAACCAGGTCCAGGTGGCTCTGATAGATCCGTCGGGGAAGAATCAGAACACGCTGGACGCACCTGAGGCGTTTAGTGAAGAGAGCTTTGGTTTGTATGGCAAGATTAAAAATGCCACCCTTGAAGAATTCGTCGATAAGGAATTTGACCTCCTGGTGAATTACAGTGGTTCGGATTGGGTCTTTTCACAAGTTATCCTGGCCCGATCCATGGCCAGGCTTAAAGCCGGATTTGAAGAAGAAGGGGCGGAGTGGCAGGACATAGCGATTAGGATTCCAGGGAACAAAATGGACACCTTCCACGAGGAGCTGGTTAAGTATATGCGAATTATGAATCTGATATAGAGTTTAAGTAGAATGTCTATGGAACAACTAAAGGGAACCGGGGTTGCGTTGATTACTCCATTTGACCAGGACGGCCGGGTAGATTTTCAGGCATTGGAGCGATTGGTGAACTACCAGGTCGACAACGGGATAAACTATCTGGTAGTTTTGGGAACAACGGGAGAAACAGCCACCTTGAGCTTAGAAGAAAAAGCTGCTGTGAGGTCTTGTGTCCTTGATTCGAATGCAGGGAGATTGCCCGTAGTACTGGGTGTGGGAGGAAACAACACCAATGCAGTGGTTGAGGAATTGAAAGCTACAGATTTGAATCGTTTTACCGCCGTTTTGTCTGTGTCTCCTTACTACAACAAGCCGTCTCAGGAAGGCATTTACCAACATTTTAAAAACGTCTCAGAAGCCAGTGAGCTGCCTGTGATTATCTACAATGTGCCTCCCAGAACGGGAAGTAATATCACTGCAGAAACAACCCTCAGGCTGGCCAGAGATTTCGACAATATCATAGGGATCAAAGAGGCTTCCGGCGATTTTGAACAGGCTCTCTGCCTTTTGCGTGACAAGCCTGCTGGTTTCATGATTATTTCAGGTGAGGACAAACTTGCACTCCCTTTGGTTCTCGCTGGGGGAGACGGGGTGATTTCAGTGATCGGTCAGGGTTTACCGAAAGAGTTCAGCCAGATGATTCAATTGGGCCTCGAAGGAGAGTCCAAGGAGGCTTTTGAGATTTTCTACAGGTTGTTAGAAAGCATCGACCTGATCTTTGAAGAGGGCAATCCATCCGGGATAAAATGCCTACTTGACCTTCTGGGTATCTCTTCCGATCGGGTGCGACTTCCTTTGGTTCCGGCAACGGAGGTTTTACGGCAAAAAATGACTAAATTTGTATCGACTTTAAAAAAATAAAATATGTTATCCGAAACTATAGAAAAAGCACTCAACGAACAGATTAAAATAGAAGCCAGCTCCTCTCAGGTTTACCTTGCCATGGCGTCCTGGGCAGAAATACAAGGGTTTGAAGGAGTGTCTTCCTTCATGTACGCCCATTCGGACGAAGAGCGGATGCACATGCTCAAGCTTGTCAAATTTGTCAACGAAAGGGGAGGACATGCCCGAATTTCAACATTGGAGGCGCCACCAGCCAAGTTTGGTTCGTTCAAGGAAATGTTCCAGACCCTGTTTGATCACGAGGTGATGGTGTCGAGCAAGATCAATGAGCTTGTTGACATTACACTCAAAGAGAAGGATTATGCAACGCATAATTTCCTCCAATGGTACGTGGCTGAGCAGATTGAGGAAGAAGCCCTGGCAAGAACCATTCTGGACAAGATCAACCTGATTGGCGACGACAAAGGTGGTCTCTATCTGTTTGACAATGATGTGAAGTTGCTCGTTACCAGCGAGGAGCCCGCGTAGATCAATTGAAGACGATTTTGACTGAACTGATGTAACCATCACAAATACAGTTAATTATCCTGTCGTTCATCTTTCCGAATCCTGTGAAAAATAGATTTCATTTTCTCGCAGGAAAAGAGTAATTTTGCCAGATGCAAAAATTCAAGAGTTTTTTTGTGCTTATAATCCTGGGACTATTGCTCTCAGGGTGCGGAGAATATCACAAAGTTCTCAACAAGGGCAAGAATACCGAAAAGTACAAGCTGGCCGTTGATTTGTATGAGCAGGGCGAGTACAAAAGATGCATCCCGCTATTTGAGAAATTGGTGGGTCCGTACGCGAACAAGCCGCAGATGGAGCGTATTCAGTACATGATTTCGGATTGTTACTACCAGAATGAGAACTATTCAATGGCGGCTTACTACTTTGGCAAGTTTATCACAAACTATCCGGAAAGCTCCAGAGTCGAAGAAGCGGCATATCTTGCTGCCAAGAGTCATTTTCTTGCCTCTCCGGTCTACAGCCGGGATCAGGAAGATACCTATGAGGCCCTGACCTCATATCAGAATTTTATCGACAAATACCCGGACTCCGAACTGATCGAGCAGGCCAATGCTGATTACGATGTTTTGAACAAGAGACTTGAGAAGAAGGACTACGAAATCGCCTGGCAATATTACCACAGGGAGCAGTACAGTGCAGCTATTATGGCTTTTGACATTTTTAACGAGGATCACCTGGCATCAGAATTCAAGGAGAAAGCCTTGTATTACAGATTCTTATCAGCCTACCATTTGGGCATGAAGAGTATAATGGGGAAAAAGGAGGAGCGGATTTCAGATGCTATCCTCTCTCAGCGAAAATTTCAAAATGCCTTTCCTGAATCCGAGATGGTTCCTGAGACAGAGGACATGGTCAGGAAATTGCAGGAAGAACTGCTTAAAACAAGAGAACAATTAACTACAATTTCTGAAAATAACTGAAAATGAAGGATTATAAGAACACGGGAGCACCTGACACCACGGTAACTTTCGACAAGAGCAAGATCGAAGAGCCTACGCAGAATATCTACAAGGCGATTGCTATCATGTCGAGACGGGCTTCCCAGATCAATGAAGATTTGAAAAGCGAGCTGATTGAAAAGCTGGAAGAGTTCGCGACCTTCAACGATAGTTTGGAAGAAGTATTCGAGAACAAGGAGCAGATTGAAGTCTCCCGATTCTACGAAAGATTGCCAAAGCCGACATCCATTGCGGTCCAGGAATGGCTGAATGATGAGATCTATCACAGAACTCCAGACACTACGAACGATAACCTCGTGTGAGATGTCTGTTTTAAGCGGTAAGAAGATTCTTCTCGGTGTAACTGCCGGGATTGCTGCTTATAAATCCTCGTATCTTGTTAGATTATTTGTAAAAGCCGGTGCTGAGGTCAAGGTGGTCATGACCCCAGCGGCCAAGGACTTCGTGACTCCACTTACCCTGTCAACCCTTTCGAAGAATCCGGTGGTTTCTTCTTTCTATGACAAGAATCAGGACAACGAGCTCTGGAATAGCCATGTCGAATTGGCGCTCTGGGCAGATCTGATGCTGATTGCCCCATTGACTGCCAACACGATGGCCAAAATGACTGAGGGGGTATGCGATAACCTTTTGATGGCAACCTACCTTTCTGCCAAATCCGACGTGTATTTTGCTCCAGCGATGGATCTGGACATGTACCAGCACGACACAACGAAAAAAAACATAAGTGCCCTTATCGAAAGAGGGCATAAGATGATTCCTCCCGGCACCGGGGAACTTGCCAGTGGACTTGAAGGGGAGGGCCGAATGGCAGAGCCTGACGAAATCCTAAGATTTATCGAGGATGATGTTCGCTCGGGTCTTCCTTTGTTGGGAAAGAAGGTATTGATAACTGCGGGCCCGACCTATGAGGCCATAGATCCGGTTCGTTTCGTAGGAAATCATTCCTCGGGCAAAATGGGATACTCCCTTGCGCATGAAGCAGCCCGTCTCGGGGCCCGTGTATATTTGATCAGTGGCCCGACAAGTTTACCTGTCGAGCATTCCGGGATTGAAAGAGTGAATGTAGTGAGTGCCGAGGAGATGTATCAGGCGACTCATCGCTACGTGGATGAGGTGGATATAGCCATATTTTCTGCCGCTGTCTCCGATTTCAAGCCTAAAACGGTTTATAATGAGAAGATCAAGAAGTCAAAGGACGCCGGCGAGTCTATGACTCTGGAACTGATTAGAACGAAAGACATTCTTGCCTCTGTGGGAAAGATTAAGAAAAATGGGCAGTTTCTCGTGGGTTTCGCTCTTGAAACGGAAAATGAGCAACGCAATGCCGCACAGAAGTTGGAAAAAAAGAACTTTGACCTGATTGTTCTGAATTCCCTGAACGATCCCGGGGCGGGATTTGGCCATGACACCAATC
>JAUIKV010000123.1 GCA_030430615.1 Bacteroidia bacterium | reverse complement strand
CCTGGCCCCAGTATCTCTTTCTCAATCGGTAGCCGATGTCGTAATAGTCGAATTCTGAGCGAAGCTCCCGTTCGTACTTGAGTCCCGTCCAGCCCACAAAATCCGAGGTTTTCTTGTCGACCACTGCCCAGCGCCCAATTCCGTTGTCAGTGTATTGTTTTCGGATGTATTTGATAATCTCGTGTGCCTCATCGAGAGTCGTTATGGGTGGTGTGCCCAGGTCGGTATGAACCTCCGGGTCTGAATCCAGATCAAAGATGCCCTGAACGTCAGTCTCCTCAATATCTCTCAGGATGAATCGGTCTGTTTCAACATGTATGTTCATTCTCTAAAGGTTTGGAAACAAAGTTAATCAGGACTTTCGTATTTCAGGTACCACTCGAATTTTTGGTGAATGATGTCCTCTTTGTTCTCCCTGAGAAAATCGAGATATGTTTTGGCAATCGGCGATAGCTTTTTCTTTTTAAGCCAGACGAGTCTCCAGTTCGTCACTATGGGCAGCCCTTTGGAGGGAATGATGTGCAATTCGCCGTTGTTGAGTTCATTTTTGATCCCAATAAGGGGTATGAGCGAATTGCCCAAGCCTGCTATAACGGCTTGTTTGACAGCTTCGTTTGAAGTGAGTTTGATGCTTTTGCGCTCCTTCACTTTTTTATAGTATTCATCCATCGCCATGCGGGTTGCGCTGCCGTCCTCCCGGAAGATCAAGGGGCTCTTCTTGGTAGAGACATTGTTGTTGCTGACTTTGAAGATTTTGTTTTCCAGGAGGAGTTCCTCCTCGGTGTCGAGACCCTCCGGCACGACTGATACCAGGGCGAAGTCGATTTCATTGTCTTTAAGGTTTTGAACCACAGTGGTCTTATTGGAAACGTCCAGGATTATGTCAATTCCGGGATATCGTTTCTGAAATCCGCTGAGAAAATAGGGTATTACATACTTTCCGGTTGACGCCGAGGAGATTCGGAGTTTGCCTGCGAGAAGATCGCTGTACTCCTTGGTTTTGTATTTGATGGCATCAGCTTCCTTGATGACATTCTCAGCGATCTCGGCAATGGATTTTCCAAAATCTGTCACATAAAGTTGCTTGCCGATGACCTCCGTAAGGGGAATGTCGAATTGATTTTGAAAATTTTTTAACTGTATGGACAGGGCAGGTTGAGTCATGTACATAGCCGCGGCAGCTTTTGTAATACTCTGTTGTTTAACTACTTCCAGGAAGATGAGTAGTTGATGCAAAGTATAATTCATAAAAATAGTTTATGTATTTGATTGTAAATATAAATAAAAATATATGATGAAAAAATCTCTTCTTTGCACTGAAAATCAAGAATATGTTCAGCACAGTTCAAAGCATTAAAACAAAAGACAACCTGAATCGTGTAATTAAAAAAGAAGCCCGGGTAAGGCAGCTCCCGTCATCAAAAAGGTGGATTGCATCTTCAAGAATTTCAGCGACATTGACTTTGCTTGTCCTGATATCCTGGATAGCCATGAGCCTTTTTAATGATTCCTTGTTTCTCAGGGAGATCGTAGCGTCGAGTTTTATCATTGGATGCTCACTTTTCTTTAACCGGTCAAATTATGCGAGAAACACACTGAGCTGATATAAAATGAAATTTGTTTAACCTTAAAATTGTACCTCATGTTAGTAAAAGATCAAGTAGACAGAAGACCATTTTTAAACGGCAGTTTTTCTCCGTCTGAAGCACAGGAAATCGTGAACTCAGTCGTAAAGCAGTATCGAAACTGCTACAACCTTCAATTTATGAAAAGCTGGGAAGGGAATCACGATTTTGATTCGAGTGAGATCGAGGAAAAGATTCAATCCTTGCAGTTGTTGCAAAAGGAGCTTAATTCATTGATTCAGGGAGCGCGTCAGGCGGGTACGAGAGTCGATGTAGAAGCTTTGTCGAAACTCAGCATCCGATAATTGACAATTCTGTTTTATTTTCATTTGACAAGAATCGGATTCTACATCTAGATGGAGACCCAACTTCTTATCGACAATCTGACCAATCCGGCCTTATTGTTCTTTTTTCTGGGCATGCTGGCCGTGCGACTGAAGAGTGATCTCGAGATCCCTTCAAATTCTTCCAAGTTCATTTCACTGTATCTGCTTTTTTCGATAGGTTTTAAAGGCGGGCAGGAATTGGCGCACAGCGCACTTGACGCTGAGATTTTTTGGTCACTCCTCTTCGGAGTGATCATGGCCCTTGTGGTACCGGTTTATTCATTTTTCATTCTCAAGCCCAAATTAGGAGTTTTCAATGCCGGAGCCATTGCAGCTGCTTACGGTTCGGTTAGTGCGGTGACTTTTGTAACGGCGGTGTCGTTCCTCGAGATGCACTCCATCTACTACGGAGGACATATGGTTGCAGTAATGGCCCTGATGGAAGCCCCATCGATCGTTATCGGGGTTCTGCTGATATCGCTTTTCAAGAAGGATGCGGATGCCAAAGCCTCCTGCACCTCTCTGTTGAAGCATGCCATGACCAATGGCAGCGTTATTCTGATCCTGGGAAGCCTTATCATTGGCTTTCTCGCCAGTGATGCCCAAGCTGAAGGAATCAAACCCTTTACCACAGATATCTTCAAAGGCTTTTTGGCCGTGTTTTTGCTCGACATGGGGATAACCAGCGGAAGAAAACTCAATTCATTTCTTGCAGAAGGATGGTTTCCCCTGGCGTTTGCTCTAATTGTTCCATTGATCAATGGATGTGTAGTTGCTGTTTTCAGTTCTGTACTCACGACGTCCGACGGAAATCGTCTTCTGTTTTCAATACTGGCAGCGAGCGCATCCTACATTGCAGTCCCGGCCGCGATGAAACTAGCCGTGCCCAGGGCTAACCCAGGTTTGTACATCCCAATGGCGCTGGCAATAACCTTTCCTCTCAATATCACCTTGGGCATGCCACTTTACCTTTCGATTATTCATGGAACCTGACTTCTTGCGAGATCGGTCATCCCTTTGTATTGTCAGGCATCAATTTTTCTTATGCGGAAATCAAATATTTAGATATCATCGATACCCGGATTTTGACGCTATTGTCGTAAATTAGGGGATCAAATTCTAAAACATAAAACAGCATCATGGAAGATTCTAAAAAAGGTAAATGCCCCGTAATGCATGGGGCGAACACAGAGATTCAATCCGATGTCAGGAGTTGGTGGCCAAACGCTTTGGATTTAGATATTCTTCACCAGCACGACACGAAAACAGATCCTATGGGAATGGATTTTGACTATAAAGAGGAGTTGAAGAAACTGGATGTGGAGGCCCTGAAACAGGACATGAAAGATCTTATGACAGATAGTCAGGATTGGTGGCCCGCAGACTGGGGACACTATGGAGGGTTGATGATCCGAATGGCCTGGCACGCTGCAGGAACCTATAGAACCTCCGACGGTAGAGGTGGGGCAGGAACAGGTAACCAGCGCTTTGCACCTTTAAATTCCTGGCCTGATAATGGAAACCTTGACAAAGCGAGACGACTGCTTTGGCCCATCAAGAAAAAATACGGCAATAAAGTAAGCTGGGCAGATCTCTTTATCCTGGCAGGTAATATGGCCTATGAGAGCATGGGCTTCAAGACCTTTGGTTTTGCTTTTGGACGACAAGACATTTGGGGGCCCGAAAAAGACATTTACTGGGGAGCTGAAAAAGAATGGCTTGCACCTAGTGACGAGCGCTATGACGATGTTAACAAACCTTCGACTATGGAAAATCCGCTGGCCGCGGTTCAAATGGGATTGATCTATGTCAATCCGGAAGGGGTCAACGGAAATCCAGATCCTTTGAAAACAGCTGCTCAGGTGAGGGAAACCTTCAAGAGAATGGCAATGGACGATGAAGAAACAGTGGCCTTAACAGCAGGAGGGCATACCGTGGGAAAAGCACACGGAAATGGGGATGCCTCTATTCTCGGACCAGAACCTGAAGGCGCTCCGATTGAGGAGCAAGGCTTTGGATGGAAGAATCCGCACAAAACAGGAAAAGGACAATATGCAGTGACCAGTGGACTGGAAGGTGCCTGGACCAAGAATCCTACCCAATGGGACAATGGCTATTTCGACATGCTTTTCAATCACGAATGGGAAGCGCGTAAGAGCCCGGCCGGAGCCTGGCAATGGGAACCTGTCGAGATCAAAGAAGAAGACATGCCCGTCAATGCTGAAGATCCCAGTGTAAGACAAAACCCAATCATGACAGATGCCGACATGGCCATGAGGGAGGATCCTATCTACCGGGAGATTTCTTTGAAGTTCATGAATGACTTTGATGCATTCAACGATGCATTTGCTCGGGCCTGGTTCAAATTGACGCACAGGGACATGGGGCCAAAAGCCCGATATCATGGGCCTGATGTGCCCGAGGAAGACTTGATCTGGCAGGATCCGATTCCTGAAGGAAAAAGAGATTATGACGTCGCTGCCGTAAAAGCCAGAATCGCTGATACCGGATTGAGCATCGACGAAATGGTTGCTACTGCCTGGGACAGTGCCAGAACTTTCAGAGGTTCTGACTACAGGGGCGGTGCGAACGGCGCAAGGATTCAACTGGCCCCCCAGAAAAACTGGGAAGGGAATGAGCCACGCAGGCTGGAAAAAGTGCTTTCAGCCCTGAGACCGATTGCTGCTGAGTTTGGCATCAGTCTGGCAGATGTCATCGTCCTGGCAGGAAACGTAGGTGTTGAAAAAGCAGCCGCAAATGCCGGTTTCAATATCGTGGTTCCTTTTGCTCCTGGAAGGGGAGATGCAACTGAGGAAATGACCGATGTCGAGTCATTCGAACCCCTGGAGCCACTTGCTGATGGTTACCGAAACTGGATGAAGAAGGACTATATCGTGACCTCTGAGGAAATGATGCTGGATCGCACGCAACTTATGGGACTTACGGCTCCTGAAATGACCGTTTTGGTTGGAGGCATGCGCGTGATGGATACCAACCACGGCGGAACGAGACATGGTGTGTTCACCGATCGTCCGGGTGCCCTGACCAATGATTTCTTTGTAAACCTGACCGACATGCACAATGAATGGAAACCTGTCGGAAATGGAACATACGAAATTCGTGACCGTCAATCAGGTAGCGTCAAGTGGACAGCAACTCGAGTGGACCTCGTATTTGGGTCGAATTCAATCTTGCGTGGCTATTCGGAGCTTTATGCCCAGGATGACAGTCAGGAGAAGTTTGTCAATGATTTCGTTGGTGCGTGGGTGAAAGTTATGAATGCCGATCGATTTGACTTGGGTTAAATCGAATCGAATGCAAAAATTATTTGAGTTTAAAATTAAAGTGGCCCGGAAAAGGGCCACTTTTTTTTTGTCATTATTTTACGAATCCCGGCCACCGACGCATATAATTCACAAAACGTTCACTGAGACCTTCTTTTTTCAGATAAGCGTCCTCAACAGGCAGATCCACTGGAGTAAAATTCTCATTGGCTCTGACGCGTTCCGGATAGTCATGGTGAAGTATTGCCGCCCTTCCGATGGTTACAAAATCAACTCCGGCATCGAGTACAGCACGACAATCTGCTCCGGATCGTATGTTGCCTGCCACAGTCAGCCTGACCTCTTTATAATCAAGGGCCGTGAAATGCTCAAGCAGGGATCGCCCTTTGAATTCTTTTTCCTCAGGCTCTTTGAAACTGTCCCAGAGGGAGATGTCGAGGAAATCGACTTGCCCCTCATCGATAATTCGCTCACATACTTTTTTTATCTCTTCGAGCTTCATTCCAAAACGTTCCGGAGAGAGTCTGAGACCGATCAGGAATTGCGGTCCGCAGGCTTGCCGGATTCCATCGATGACCTCAAATATCAAACGGGATCGATTCTCCAGGGACCCGCCATAGGAGTCTTTTCTCACATTGTACCTCGAACTCAGAAACTGACAGAGAATGTATCCGTGAGCCCCGTGAATCTCCACGCCATTATAACCGGATTTTTTCGCGCGAACCCCTGCCTCTATGAAATCATCCCTCAATGCGTGCACCTCTTTGAGACTCAATGACCGGGAATTCGATTTTTCGTGGATAGAGGGTCCGACGGGTCCTCCCTCGACCAATTCCCTGGGGGATCTGATTCCAGCATGGTGAAGTTGAACAATCGCAAGGCTGCCGGAATCTTGAATAGCCTTTGCGAGGCGGGTATGACCGGGGATCTGCGCGTCGTCAAAGATGCCCAGCTGGCCGGGAAATCCCTTTCCGTTTGCCTGAACATGGCTGGCACAGGTCATTGTGAGGCCAAAACCGCCCTTTGCCCGCATAGTCAGCCAATGAAACTCTTCTTCAGACAACGTTCCATCCTCATGGCTTTGGGTATTGGTCATAGGAGCCAGCATGAAACGGTTGCTCATGGTTTCCCCGCAGGAAAACCTGACAGGCTCAAACAAACTTCTCATGATTTTTTCATTCTGAGATATGAAGAAAAAAATAAGTCTTTCTCAATTCGAAGTGCCCTTGACGACAAACGCCTTCATCATATTCTTGGAGGAAGGTGCCGGAACTTCGGATATCAGAACGTAGTTTCCAGGTTTGAGATCGGCATGGAAATATGCTTTGCTGCCCTCGGGCATGTCGTTGGTGCCTCCCAGAAAAGTCATCCCGGGTGGAGCCGGCTCTATGAGGCCTTTGGGATCTGCCCAGTTCATCCAATTCTCCAAGGCTTCCAGACTGCTATTTTCGCCGAGTTTTACAAGGTTGACATCGTGGCCGACAAAATTCTCATGGACCTTTTGGTCTTTGTAGAATACAGTAAATGTTTGAGGGCCTGCACCAATGGAATCCTTGACGACAATTCCATCCGTTCCCGAGATTTCGATTGCGACATCCGCGGAAGGCTCAGACTGGCCCGAATCGGATTCGGATACTACCAGGTCCTTTGTCATGCCCATTGAGGTGTGGAAAGTGCCGTTTTCCATTTTAACGTAACATTCCAACATGTAATTGCCGGGTTTCAAATTCAGGGTGGTCTCAGCGACCTGGCCAGGAGAGACCAGGCCAACCCCACCCATAAAGACCACTTCCGAGAACCATTCCGGAAGCTTGCCGAATTCGGCAAAACCTTCCTCGGGCTTACCCTCCATGATCAGTTTCATGCCCTGATCAAAGATTGGGCCAATGACCTTTTCAGCATCCTCGGACGTCTTGCCTTCCGGGTATTTGTCAATGAGCACAAAATGGGTCTGTGTCGATTGGTTCTTGTAGCGAAAGGTATTCCATCCGGAAGGAATCGTATCGCTCATTTGGAAATCCATTGTTTCTGTTACAATCTCAATGGCATTGTCTTCAACCTCCGCAACCATTTCCTCTGCGGTGGAAGGTGACTCAGAAGACGTTTCTTTCTTTTCGGATTTGCAGGACTCAAATAGGTATGAAGTGATGATAACGAATAGAATGACGGCAGCATACGATGCGCCCTTTGAAAGTTTTTGATAGATTTTCATGGTCTGTTTATTTGATATTCAGTACATTATTAAACTCTAAGATAATAATTTTT
>JAUIKV010000122.1 GCA_030430615.1 Bacteroidia bacterium | reverse complement strand
GTCGAGACGGGCTTCCCAGATCAATGAAGATTTGAAAAGCGAGCTGATTGAAAAGCTGGAAGAGTTCGCGACCTTCAACGATAGTTTGGAAGAAGTATTCGAGAACAAGGAGCAGATTGAAGTCTCGAGGTTTTACGAGAGGCTTCCAAAGCCCACTTCCATCGCAGTCCAGGAATGGCTGAACGATGAGATCTACCACAGAACTCCCGATACGACGAACGATAACCTCGTGTGAGATGTCTGTTTTAAGCGGTAAAAAGATTCTTCTCGGAGTAACCGCCGGGATTGCTGCTTACAAATCCTCGTATCTCGTCAGATTATTTGTCAAAGCCGGAGCTGAGGTTAAAGTGGTCATGACCCCTGCGGCCAAAGACTTCGTAACGCCACTTACCCTTTCCACTCTTTCAAAGAATCCCGTTGTTTCCTCTTTCTATGACAAGAATCAGGACAACGAGCTCTGGAATAGCCATGTCGAATTGGCGCTATGGGCAGATTTAATGCTCATCGCCCCTTTGACGGCAAACACCATGGCAAAAATGACTGAGGGTGTTTGCGACAACCTGTTGATGGCGACCTACCTGTCTGCCAAATCCGATGTGTATTTCGCCCCGGCAATGGACCTGGATATGTACCAGCACGACACAACCCGGAAAAACATCGAAACCCTGACAGAAAGAGGGCACAAGATGATCCCGCCCGGCACCGGGGAACTTGCTAGTGGACTGGAAGGTGAGGGTCGCATGGCCGAGCCCGAAGATATTTTTAGGTTTATTGAAGATGATATTCGCTCCGGTCTTCCGCTGCTTGGGAAAAAGGTGCTGATAACTGCGGGGCCTACTTATGAAGCAATAGATCCGGTTCGGTTCGTAGGAAATCATTCCTCAGGAAAAATGGGTTACTCACTTGCCCAGGAAGCCGCCCGTCTCGGGGCTCATGTCTATTTAATCAGTGGCCCGACGAGTTTACCTGTCGAGCATTCCGGGATTGAAAGAATAAATGTGGTCAGTGCCGAGGAAATGTATCAGGCAACTCATCGCTATGTAGATGATATGGACATTGCCATTTTTTCTGCTGCGGTCTCCGATTTCAGGCCCAAAGCGGTCTCTACGGAGAAAATTAAAAAGGCAAAGGATCCGGGTCAGCATATGACCTTGGAATTGGTTCGGACGAAAGACATTCTGGCATCGGTTGGTAAGATCAAGAAAAGCGGGCAGTTCATCGTTGGCTTTGCATTGGAAACGGAAAACGAATTTGAGAACGCCCGATCCAAAATGACGGAAAAGAACCTCGATATGATCGTCTTGAACTCCTTACGAGACAAAGGAGCGGGATTCAAATCGGATACGAATAAAATCAGTATCTTGGTCAGTGACGGCCGGGTCATTGATTTTGAATTGAAAGTCAAGGAGGAAGTGGCCGAAGACATTTTCAATGAAATAATCAAGAATATTCATGCGTAATTTTTTTTGGGTTGCATTTTTTTTCCTGGGCTTCAGTGGAATGAGCCAGGAACTGAATTGCATGGTCAATATCAACATCGACCAGGTCGGAATTTCGAATCGCAAGCTTTTCGAAACCATGCAAAACGACATCTTCGAGTACATGAACAACACGAAGTGGACCACGCAGAATTACCAGAAGCATCAAAAGATCGATTGCAGCCTAACCATTAACATACTGGAGGTTGTATCAGCCAATTCGTTTCGCGGAAGTTTGCAGCTCCAGGTGTCTCGACCGGTTTATAATTCGACGTATGTCACCAACATTTTGAATTTCAACGATAATGACATTTCGTTCCAATATGCTGAATTTCAGCCGTTTGTTTACAACGAGAATGCATTTGAGTCAAACCTGTTGTCGTTGCTGACCTTTTACGCGTACACCATCCTGGGTTATCATGCTGACACATTTGGGTACAAGGGTGGAGAGATGTTTTTTCGCAAAGCAGAGCAGGTAGTCAACGTGGCTCAGCAAGGCGGTGGCCAGGGATGGAACCGGATAGACGGAAATTTCACGCGATATCAGCTCAACGAGAATTTGCTTTCTCCCGTATATGAGCAATACCGCAAGACCATGTATGAATATCACCTGAAAGGACTGGACAGAATGGTTGAAAACAGCCGGGAAGCGAAGGAGGTAATGAGCAATTGCATTTCGGATTTACAGGGTCTGTACATGGAACGGCCGAATAACTTCCTTATTCGGGTGTTTTTCGATACCAAGAGCGATGAAATTGTAGATGTCTTTTCGGATGGGCCACGTATTGACACGTCCAGGCTGAGACAGGTCCTTTCCACTATTTATCCTTCTTTTGATGAGAAATGGAAAGAAATCAAGATTTGATCGAGTATGCTTTTATCGTTGACCATAAAGAATTATGCCCTGATACGTGATCTCGCGGTTGATTTCACCAACGGACTTTCGATAATTACAGGCGAGACAGGTGCGGGGAAATCAATATTACTGGGTGGTTTAAGCCTGGTTTTGGGTAAAAGAGCTGATACGACTCTTGTATACGATAAGGATAGGAAATGTGTAGTTGAGGCCAAGTTTGATGTGAGACAATACGGTTTGCAGTCAATTTTTCAAAAAGAAGACCTGGATTATGATGATGAGCTGATCATTCGCAGGGAGATCTTGCCCAATGGAAAATCAAGGGCCTTTGTCAATGACACTCCAACCAATCTCAACGCTTTATCGGCAATTTCATCACGCATCATAGATATTCATTCGCAACATGAAACCCTTCAGCTTGCGGATTCGTCCTACCAGTTCAATATCGTTGACTCCATTGCAGGGAATGAAGAGCTTTTGAATCATTACGCTCTGGGCCGAAAGGCCTTGAAACGACTCGAAACAGAGCTTGAGCAGCTGCGTGAAAAAGAAGCCCAGGCTTTGCGGGATCAGGATTACAATCAATTCATTTTCCAGGAGCTTCAAGACGCGAATCTGGAGATCGGTGAGCAAGAGGAGCTGGAATCAAATCTTGAGAAGCTCTCACATGCCGAAGAGATCAAAAGTATCCTGAATCAAATTGTCGAAACAGCAGAGAGAGAATCTTTCGGTTTGAATGAGATTCTGAGCAGCGTGAAAAGCGCTCTGTCCAAAATTGCCCGATACTCAGACTCTTATGAGGCATTGAGCAGTCGATGGGAGAGCCTGAGCATCGAAGCGAGAGACCTGCTGTATGAAGTTGAGTCTGAGAATGATGAGCTCGTGCACGACCCCGCCGAGTTGGAAAAAGTGGAGGCCAGACTTCAACTACTGTATGGCCTGCAGAAAAAACACGGGGTTCTTTCAATCCATGAGCTTCAAGAGCTAAAGGCAGCATATGCGGAAAAACTGGATGAAAAGGAACAGGCATCAGGAAGAATCGACGGCATTGAGGCCGAGATAGTGGAATTGAAATTGCAGCTCAAAAAACTCGGGGATTCGTTGCACCAGAACAGAAAAGGTGCCTTGCCAGAATTCACTGAAAAAATGATGGAAACTCTCTCCGAGCTGGAGATGAAAAACACAAGACTTCGCGTAAATCTTAGAAAAGGAGAGATTCTTCTGAAGAATGGCATGGATGAGCTTGAATTTGAGATTTCGTCCGACAAGGGTGTCACCTACGAGAAGATGGGCAGGATAGCCTCGGGAGGCGAAATGTCCAGATTGATGCTGGCTGTAAAATTCATCCTCTCTGAGTATGCGGCTTTGCCGGCTATCATATTTGACGAGATCGATTCCGGAGTTTCGGGAGAAGTCTCAAATCGCATAGCCGATCTTTTGCTTCGAATGAGCGCCAGGATGCAGGTGATCAGCATCACACATTTGCCCCAGGTTGCATCCAAGGGGCAGCAGCATTACCAGGTGTTTAAAAAAGAGGAGGGATCGGGAATAGCCACTGACATCAAAAGACTCAATCAGGATGAGCGTTTGGTTCACCTTGCTGAAATGCTAGGGGGAAGCGAGGTCACGGATTCTGCACTTGCGCATGCGAGACAACTTTTGTCTTGAGTGTCCCTTTCTCGGGAGAAACATTAAATTTGTTCACCCGAGAAACACGAGATAACTAAAAACAAGATGACTATCCACTACAATTGGATGATTGTCTGAAATATGAGAAACGATTAAACCTATTGGACATGTACAATTTACTGAAAGGAAAAAAAGGAATAATTTTTGGAGCACTTAACGAAGACTCCATTGCATGGAAAGTTGCTGAGCGCGCTCATGAAGAGGGGGCCAGTTTTGTGCTTACTAATGCCCCTATAGCGATGCGAATGGGTGCGATAAACGAATTGGCGGAAAAAACGGGATCTAAGATCATCCCTGCAGATGCCACTTCGATGGAAGATCTCGAGAAGCTGGTTGCAGAATCCATGGAGATTCTCGGCGGAAAGATTGATTTTGTCCTGCATTCGATTGGAATGTCGATCAACGTTCGCAAAGGCAAGCATTACACCGAATCCAACTACGATTTCACTCATAAAGGATTTGACGTTTCAGCCCTTTCCTTTCACAGGGTCATGAATGTGTTATACAACAAGAAGGCGATGAACGAATGGGGATCCATTGTAGCGCTTACCTATATGGCGGCTCAACGGGTTTTCCCGGATTATAACGATATGGCTGACAACAAGGCGTATTTGGAATCGATCGCACGCAGTTTTGGGTATTTCTTCGGAAGGGATCACAAGGTGAGAGTAAATACGATTTCTCAGTCGCCAACACCTACAACAGCAGGTAGTGGAGTAAAAGGATTTGAAGGATTCCTGAGTTATGCAGACAAGATGTCTCCGCTTGGAAATGCAACTGCTCTGGATTGCGCAGACTACACGATCACTCTTTTTTCAGATCTGACCAGAAAGGTAACATTGCAGAATTTATTCCACGATGGAGGCTTCTCCAACATGGGAGTCAGTGATGTCATCATGGAAAACTTCATGGGTGAGGAGGAGTAGGAGGATACAACAAAACTGAATTTGCTTGCTGTTTTCAATTGTCATTCCGGTGTACAACAGGCCTCATGAGCTCGAAGAATTACTCGGGAGCGTTGCGAGGCAGAAAGGAAATGTCCCCCTGGAAGTGATAGTCGTTGAGGACGGTTCTGACATAACCTCAGAACGTGTTGTAAATCAATATGAAAACACATTAAAAATCAAGTATTGCTTTAAGAAAAATTCTGGACCTGGAGATAGCCGAAATTACGGTATGCGAAGAGCTTCAGGAGTCTATTTTGTGCTCCTGGATTCAGATTGTCTGCTTCCGGAAGACTACCTCTCAAATGTCAACTCTGCTCTTGAGCGAAATCTCACTGATGCCTTTGGAGGACCCGACGCAGCTCATCCTTCTTTCAGCTTGAATCAGAAAGCCTTCAACTACGCCATGACGTCTTTTCTGAGCACAGGTGGACTGCGTTCGTCAGAGAGTGAAAAAAGAAAATTTCAGCTTCGCAGTTTTAACATGGGTATCTCGTCTCGGGCATTTGAATTGACAGGGGGGTTTGGCAAACAGCGAATCGGCGAAGACATTGACCTCAACTTTCGATTGTTGAAAAACAATTGTTCCACCCAATTCCTGCCGGACGCATTTGTCTACCATAAAAGACGATCGACCTGGTTGCAATTCTTTCAGCAGACTTACAATTTTGGGGCGGCAAGACCGATACTCAATCGCATGCATCCGGGCACTTCGAAATTCACTTATATACTGCCGAGCTTGTTTCTCATGGGATTTCTTGTTGCAATAGTACTGGCATTTTTAGAGTTTCCTTATCTGCTGATTCCATTCGCGGTTTATTTGCTTGCAGTCTTGGTGGATTCCACACGGCAAAATCGGAATCCTTTGGTCGGTTTATTGAGTTGTATAGCTGTTCTGGTGCAATTCTCCGGTTACGGTTCAGGCTATCTTCGATCCCAATATCGAATGAAAATGCAGGGCAAATCAAACAAGGAGGCTTTTCCCGGAATGTTTGCGTAATTTTGCAAAATCAAGTGATACGTATGGACTACGCAAAAAACATCCTGGAAACCATTGGCAATACTCCGATGGTGCGACTCAACAAGATTGTGGAAGACATCGATGCCACAGTACTGGCCAAGATCGAGACATTCAATCCGGGAAATTCGGTAAAAGACAGGATGGCCCTGAAGATGATAGAAGATGCTGAAGAACAGGGTTTGCTCAAGCCTGGCGGAACCATCATAGAAGGAACCTCGGGTAACACGGGCATGGGTCTGGCGATTGCGGCGAACGTAAAAGGATACAAGTGCATCTTTGTCATCGCAGACAAGCAATCCAAAGAGAAAATTGACATTCTCAAAGCCTTAGGAGCGGAGGTAGTCGTATGTCCAACGGCCGTAGAGCCTGAGGATCCGCGTTCGTACTATTCAGTTTCACGTCGGCTGTCCGAGGAAACCCCGAACTCGTGGTATGCCTTG
Organism: Bacteroidia bacterium; assembly: GCA_030430615.1. Taxonomy (GTDB): domain Bacteria; phylum Bacteroidota; class Bacteroidia; order Flavobacteriales; family Flavobacteriaceae; genus Lutimonas. Next base: position 1,084 of record JAUIKV010000122.1, on the reverse strand, counting down.
CAATATGACAATCTTTCTAACACGGCTGCGCATTATGAGAGCACAGGGCCGGAGATCTGGAAGCAGACCGATGGCAAAGTGACGCATTTTGTCGTGGGAGTCGGCACGGGAGGGACCATTTCCGGAGTCGGGAGGTACTTGAAAGAAAAGAATCCGAACATCAAGATTTGGGGCATAGACACCTACGGATCCGTCTTCAAAAAGTACCACGAGACCGGGGAATTTGACCCTAATGAGATCTATTCTTACATAACAGAAGGAATAGGTGAAGATATACTGCCCGCCAATGTCGATTTCGACATCATAGACGGTTTTGAGAAAGTTACCGACAAAGACGGGGCAGTTTATACCCGCAAACTGGCCCGGGAGGAGGGGATATTCGTAGGCAATTCGGCGGGTTCTGCCATAAAAGGGGTGCTTCAGCTGAAAGATAAATTCAAACCGGATGACGTGGTTGTGGTTTTATTTCACGATCACGGAAGCCGTTATGTGGGCAAAATGTTCAATGACGACTGGATGCGGGAGCGAGGGTTTTTGGAGGAAAAAGTGCGGACTGCAGCCGAACTGACGGCGCAACGTCGGGAAAACGAATTAATTACGGTCAAAACGGAGGAGCTGGTTTCTCATGCCATCGAGCGCATGAGAACTCATGACATCTCGCAGCTGCCAGTTGTCGATGCAGAGGGTTTTGTCGGCTCTCTCGACGAAGGAGACCTGTTCAGGTCATACTTTGAAGACAAAAACATTGCAGATCGTCCCATAAAGGAAGTCATGAACAAGCCTTTCCCGATTGTACAGAAGAATGCTTCTCTTGAGGATATTTCCAAACTCATTGACAAAAACAATCCTGCCGTACTCGTGGAAATTGACTCCGGGAAGTTTCAGATCATCACCAAACACGATATCATCCGCGTTATCGGTTAATTCGTATTTTTAAAAAAGCATCTTGCCGACCTATTCGTACACGGGATACCAGTTGCGAAGCCTCACATCGATATCCTTGGATCCGTTGTCAACAAGCTTTTTGAATGCAGCGGTGTCGCTCATATCGGGCCTACCCCTGTAGTGGTATGGGTAGACAACG